>DAOWKG010000106.1 GCA_030639985.1 Desulfuromonadaceae bacterium | reverse complement strand
TTTCTTTGCGATCAAAGAAAATGAAGTCGGCTGTCGGTCCGAAAACCGACGGTCTTAAGATTAGGACTTAAGGTTTTTGGGATGGCAGCCAGTATTCATGGCTATGAAACTGTGCTGGTTCATGCCGCAACTTCTCCTGCATCCGGTCAATACGAGCCCGACATTCACTTTTCATCAACAACGGAAAATTCCTTTTTGAGCTAAAACACTACCTGACATTTCAATCCCGCCGGTAATTTTAATTTGGGATTGGGCAGATGCAAACGGACCCCAAAAGTACCGCTGGCAGCATCAATCACTTGATCGACAATCACCACTTTTGCTTTATGACTCCCCCCTACTGCGTCCTCAAGTTGTACCTGCGCTGTCGCACCCAGCTTAATCATCCCGAAATACTCAACCGGAACGACCAGCTCCACATTCAGAGGGTCAAGCTGGGCTACAGTTAAAAACGGTTCCTCACCCACATACTCACCCGGCGCACCATTACGTTCAACCACCACCCCATCGACGGTACTGATAATCGTACGCAATGCCAGCCGCTCCCGCACCTCTTCAAGTTCAAGTTCGGCTAATTGAATTTCGGTTTCCAACTCATCTTTATCGTGAACCGAGATCAACTGTTTTTTATACAATTGACTATTACGTATCGCCTTACGCTTGCCAAACTCGACCCGCGCAGCAGCCACCTTAACTGCCGATACTTCAACCCCGGACTTTAGCTGTGCCAGCACTTGTCCCCGCCGCACCCGTGCCCCCCGCTCCACGGCAACCGTTTCCAAAATACCGGGAATCTGACTACTAAACTCAACCAGTTCGTTGGGTTCAACCAACCCTTCGAGGGGCGGTAGTTCCGCCGCAATAACAACCGACACCACCATCCCACACAGCAACCAACTCAACCAAAATATTTTCATAAATTCACCCTATTCAAGTCGACCAGTAAAAGAGAGGAGCCCCCCTTGCGCCTGATCGCGTTTAAATAATTCCTGCCGGACTTTGGCATGGTGTTTTTCCACCTGCCACTGCGCTAAACAGATCGCCCAACGACTAAGTATCGGAGCAATACAACTAACCCTGTCAGCCACCGATTTAAGAGTTTGCACCAGGACTCCGCCCCGATTCCCTTCTAGCAACAGATCTTCAAACGACAACAACGCCTGATAACTACCGCGATCCCCCTGCCGGCCACAACGTCCCGCCAACTGTCGATCGATCCGTGCCGCTTCGTGGCGTTCGGTGGCAATCACATGCAATCCGCCCAGTTCACGCACCCCATCGCCCAACATAATGTCGGTGCCACGGCCCGCCATATTAGTAGCAATGGTGATACTGCCAGCCAAACCTGCTGCGGCGATAATCTCCGCTTCTGCAGCATCCTGCTTAGCATTAAGAACCTGATGTTGCAGCCCCGCTGCGGTGACTAACTCCGACAACTGTTCCGAAGCAGCTACCGAACGAGTACCAATCAAAACAGGTCGCCCCTGTTGATGCAATACCGAAATGCACTCCACCACTGCCTGCCATTTTTGTTGCTGGTCAGAAAACACTTGGTCGATCATAATCTGCCGGATTACGGGACGATGAGTTGGCACCCTAAGAGTCGGCAAATGATACACACTCCACAGTTCACCAGCGACCTCTCTTGCCGTCCCAGTCATCCCCGAAAGTTGGAGATAACGACGGAAAAACCGTTGATAACTGATTTTTGCCAAGGTTTCCCGCCGCTGGGTTAACTCACACCCTTCTTTTAACTCAATCAACTGGTGCAATCCCTGTTCCCAAGAACGATCGGCCATCACCCGCCCGGTAAATTCATCAATAATCTGAACTTTACCTTCGCGAATCAAAAATTGCTCATCCCGATGAAAAAAGTGAATTGCGGTCAATGCTTGGTGCAAAGTCGATTCCCGCCGCACCAAGCCATTCCACAACGGACCGAAAGACTCAATCTCCCGCTCAATCCGCTGTTTACCAACTTCGGTCAAGTTCACCTGTTGTCGATCGGCATCCAAAAGATAATCGTCACCCTGATCTAATCTGGTGGCAAGATCGAGAGCTTGCTGCAGAAACTGTTGTTCCTCATCACCACCTGTGCCGCCGGAAATAATCAACGGCGTGCGCGCCTCATCAATAAGAATGCTATCGGCCTCATCGACAATGGCAAAATGAAGCCCCCGCATTAACACCCGCTTGCTGCGTTGATCTTCAGTATGGAGATATTCCGCTTTTAACAGCAACGGATCAACACGCTCGGCAAGGGTTAAACGGTCACGCAAATAATCGAATACCAGCTCTTTATTGGTAGCATAGGTGATATCACAACTGTATGCCTG
>DAOWKG010000018.1 GCA_030639985.1 Desulfuromonadaceae bacterium | reverse complement strand
CTGTTGTTGTCAGAGCAGTATCTGGCAGCGTCACAATTACTTAATCGGCTCGGTTTGGTATTGCTCGATAAAAAATATCGTGCGCAGGTGTTAGCACTTCTGGAGCAGGTTCCCGAGGGGCACATGGACGATTGCGGTTGGCTGCCACTATTTCGCGGTATCGGTTGTTTGCTGGAGCTATCGTTAACTGCTACAGACTGGCTGAAGTTGGCTTACCAACGATTCACTCTTGCTGCTGATCAGCGGGGGAAATTGTTGACATTGGCACAACAGACCCGGCAGACGATCTTTGTGGATGGGGAATTTGCGGTGATGGCAGCACGGTTACCGGAGTTTCGGGAACTGGCAGCAGGGCAACTTGAATCTCTCGAACCGGTGGAGCGGTTGCAGGTCTCTTACTCTCTTGGTTTGGCAGAATTGTTTTTTGCTGCCAATTTTTCTGCGGCCAACACTATCATGGATGCGGCTTTATCCGAAGCGCAGCGACTCCAGTTGCCTGCCCGGCAGCTGGAATTGAATTTGCTCCGGACGCTGACAGCATTGCGGCAGGGACGTTATCTGGTCGCTAAAACGGCCTTGGAACAAGGGATGGGCTTTGTTGCCGGGGATGACCTGTTGGAAGGTCAGGTGTTACAGGTAGTGGCATGTGAGTTATTGCATGCCGATGGTGATCTGTCTGGGTTCCAACAACAACGGCAACAACTGTGGCGTAAATACGGCAGTGACGTTGGCGCACACATGGTTTTTAAGTCCTTTCTCGGTTATTACGCTGCCAGTTTATGGTTGGTCAGAGGAGATCGACAGCAGGCTCTGGAAATTGTGGAGATTGCTTTGCTCAATAGCGAGGCTACCATTAATTGCCATCTGCGGAGCCGTTTATTGCAGTTGCGGGGGTTGCTGCATGCTTTGTCTGGATCTGAATCGTTAGCACTGGATGATTGTGCTTTGGGATTACAGTTACGCAATCGAACTGGTGGCCTTCTGTGTCGATTAGAAAACCTGTTATTTGCCGCTGCGACCCATTATGAATTGCAGCAATACCAGCAGGCCGAAGAATACCTTGCTGCTGGGTTAGCAACATCGCAGGAGTATAAAGAAGAGCGTTTTCGGGCTGGGTTGCATGCCTGGATGGCGGTGGTACAGCAGCAGCTGGGAAGGGAAGACCAGGTTGCTGAAAACATAATGGCATTTGCGGATCAATTGCGGCGGCATAAACTGGATTTTTTTTGGGGGATGGTACCCGAACTTGTCGCCGAATTATTACCCCTTATGCGGCAAAATAATCGGCAGGTGCTGTTGCAATCAATATTAGCAGAACAAATGGTTGCTACTGTCGGTGATAATCAAGAACTATTGCCATTGCTCAGAATCAGTTGTCTGGGTAAATTTCAGTTGGAACTGGAACAGAAAACGTTTGATTTGAGTCAGGTCGGAGCAACTTCCAGGCAGATCTTTGCTTTGCTGGTTGCTGCCCCCAACCACAGCTTAAGTCTGGAGCTGATGATGGGAACTGTGTGGCCCGAAAGCTCAGCTAAAAAAGCCAGGTACAGCTTTGATACTGCTCACTCACGTTTGCGTAAGGCGTTAGAAGAATGTTTTGGTAAAAGAATTCGTAGCGATTATCTGGTTTTGGAAAAAGGGATGTTGTCGTTGCGACATAGCCAGATTGATAGTGTCGAACTGGTCGAAACGATGGCTAAAGTCCGCTATCATATGCAACGGGAACAATTATGGCAGGCAGAACAGGCCCTGTGGAAAATGGACCGAATCTGGGGCGGGGACTTTCTGGCTGGCTATGATCTGGCTTGGGAATTGCCGTTACGGCGGGAGCAGTTGCGCCAACTGCGGTTAGAACAACTAGGCATGTTGGGGCGCTTGTTGCGGCAGCGGCAGCAGGATGAAGCTGCTATCAAGTTATTGCAGCAAGGATTATTGCTAGATCCAACCTATGACCCTATAATTCGGCAGTTATTGGAACTTTACCGGCAGCAGCACGACAGCCTCGCCGCTGAACGGTTATTGGAAAACTATCAAATTGCCCTACAAAATGAAAATTATCAAGCTGATGAAATTGCAGAATTTATTGAAGTATTAAATGGGTAAATAACCCCAGAAGGAGAAGGTTTAATCATGTCAAAGAATACTGGAGAATCTATTTCTCTCAACCACCCCGGCACACCAAAAAAACCGCAGAGCAAGGAACAGCTTCTGCTGAACCATCGGATGGGCGAGATAAAAAATAAGATCATCGTTATGTCGGGTAAAGGTGGGGTCGGCAAAAGTACCACTGCCGTAAACCTGGCACTGGCATTGGTAAACCAAGGTAAAAAAGTTGGTTTGCTCGATATCGATCTGCATGGTCCAAGTATCCCGAAAATGTTGGGAATGGAAGGGCAACGGCCCAATGCTGATGATGAGGGGATTCACCCCCTTGAAGTTTTTGGTTTAAAACTGATGTCGATCGGTTTTCTGCTTAAATCTACCAGTGAAGCGACCATTATGCGTGGACCGATGAAGCACGGGGCGATTCAGCAATTGCTTGCCGATGTCGCTTGGGGCGAGCTCGATTATTTATTACTTGATTGTCCTCCCGGGACCGGTGATGAACCGCTAACTGCAGCCCAATTACTGACCCCAGGTGCTGCTGCAGTAGTGGTTACTACCCCGCAGGATGTTGCATTAACCGATGTCGAAAAATCGCTGAGCTTTTGTCGGGAGTTAAAGTTGCCGGTGGTTGGTCTGGTCGAAAATATGAGTGGTTTTATCTGCCCCCATTGTGGTGAAAGATCGGATATTTTCAAAAGTGGTGGCGCCGAAGCATTGGCGGCAAAAACTGGAGTTAAAATGTTGACTCAGGTACCGTTTGAGCCCTTGGTTGTAATTGGCGGTGATGCTGGTAAACCGCATATTCTGGAGCATCCAGAATCGGCAACCAGTAAGGCAATTATGTCTGTCGCTGTGGCGGTGATTGAATTTAATCAAGAATAGGTATGACAATGAAAATTGACCTACAAGATGTTGCAAAGGTAGCAAGGTTGGCTAAGTTGCGGTTACCGCCAGAAGAATTAGAAACTATGGCGGCCCACTTGAACCCAATCCTTGGTTACGTCGAAAAGTTGAACGAGCTGGATACCGATGGTGTTGAACCTATGGCGCATGCAGTACCAATGGCAAACGCTTTTCGGGAAGATATCGTCAAGCCTTCAATCGGGATAGCGAGGGCATTACAAAATGCTCCCGTTGCGGGGGATGACTGTTTTACGGTGCCAAAAGTTATTGAATAAAAAAACCAGTAGATAAAAAATTAAGATGAGACCTTTAGGTCTTTTTGTCCAAATCAATTTTTGGTTATAACGCCGAATTATTTTATAATTCTGGAGATTTTATGGATTCGAAAAAATTATCAATTGCGCAGTTACGGCAACAACTTGTTAGTGGTGCGACTACATCAGTTGATCTGACCCGTGCCTGCCTTGAGCGGATCAAGGCAACGGATGGACGCATCAATGCGTTTATTACTGTTTGTGAAACCGAGGCATTGGCTGCTGCTGCGGTAGCCGATGAGCAACTTGCGGCGGGCAATTGTCCACCGTTAACGGGTATCCCGATTGCGGTAAAAGATATTTTTAATACCCTTGATGTTCGTACTACCTGTGCGTCAAATATCCTCGATAACTATGTTTCCCCTTACGATGCCACTGCGGTGACTAAATTACGGGAGCAAGGTGCTGTCATTGTTGGCAAGCTCAATATGGATGAATTTGCGATGGGGAGTTCTAACGAGAACAGTGTCGCCGGAGCGGTGCACAATCCGTGGAATACTGAATATGTTCCGGGTGGATCGTCGGGTGGTAGTGCTGCTGCCGTGGCTGCCGGTCAAGTGGTCGCGACGCTTGGAACCGATACCGGTGGTTTCAGCGTTCAGGAGGGGTTTTATTGCCGTATATTCACGATAGACGTTCTCCAGCGCCTGGAATATTTGGTCTTTGAATATGGTGGAGCGCCCGTGGATTTCTCCATCGAGGGATGCATTGGTGTGCGGAGTGGGGACGATAATGGGGCGGTCTTGGGGGTACGGCGGGATGAGCTCTGCTACCTGCTGCGGGGTGAAATCCTTCAACAACAGCGCGCGGTAAATCTCAGCATCCAGATTGCCGCCCAGGTCCCACGCCATGGCTTTCGCCCAGGTGAGGGTGTGGAGCGGTTCCCAGGGTTCAACCTGGTAGTCGGGAGTAAGCAGACCGAGGACAGCGTATTCCAAGCTGAGGGCGCTGCCCTGGTGGTCCGCCAGGTAGGCGTTAACGCCGTCAGCATATGCTTGCAGGGAAGCGAGCATATGCGAGTCGGCGCGAGCAAGTTCTTCCTCGGCTACGCGCGCCCAGCCAACGGTGCGCAGGAACTTGTCAAAGCCCAATGAGGTCTCTCCGAACATCTCGGAGAGTGTGCCGCTGCCCTGGTGACGCCAGAAGTCCATCTGCCAGAAGCGGTCCTGGGCGTGCACGTAGCCCTGGGCGTAGAACAGGTCATGTTCTGTGCTGGCGTAGATGTGCGGGATGCCGTAATCGTCCCGGAAAATGTCCACCGGCGCATTAACATCATTAAGGTGGATCTCGCCGTCCGTGGTTGGGAAAGAGCGCTGCACGGTGATGGGAACGACGATAAATGCGAAGACTGCAATCACAAGCAAGATG
>DAOWKG010000187.1 GCA_030639985.1 Desulfuromonadaceae bacterium | reverse complement strand
CGCTAACAATATTCAATCGGCGGGCGCGGACTTTTTATTGATCTGCACAAATACAATGCACAAAGTGGCAGATGAAATAGAGAAAGATTTAGCTATTCCCCTGCTGCATATTGCCGATGCTACCGGCCAAGCTCTCACAAAAGATAAAATTAAAAAGGTTGGACTATTGGGCACTGCATTTACCATGGAGCAGGAGTTCTATAAAGGTCGGTTAAGGGATAATTTTAACCTGGAAGTAATAATTCCCAACTCTAAAGATCGAAAATTGGTACATGAGGTAATTTATGATGAACTGTGCCTGGGCAAAATAGAGAAAAATTCGAAACTGGAATTTCTAAGAATCGTAGAGCGGTTAGGCAATATGGGTGCAGAGGCTGTCATCTTGGGGTGCACCGAAATCGGGCTGTTAATCAGCCAGGAGGATTCTCCAATCCCCCTATATGACACCACCGATATTCATGCATCCAGCGCCGTAGAACAAGCAATATAGCCACCCAAGAGCCGTTGCCATTTTTTCAAAAATAGTCACTGAACTCGGTTGCGACTTTGGCCAAAGCTACCATCTAGGCCACCCCATTTCCGGCGAAGAAATCGGGACACAATGGGAGGTTGCTACTTTAGTGCCTTAACGGTTAGATCACGATGTGTTGCTTAACAGATATTCAGCTAGCATCAGTCATCAACCCTTGATTGTTTTGCCGTCATCTCACCGATCACCAGTTTAAAAACCGCCGTTGCCTGAATCATTTTATCGGGATAGCTGAATTTTTCATCACTGTATTGTGCCATAAACAGATCAAGCCCCTGCTGCTTCGCTTCCGAGCTCTCAAGTAACGATATCTCCCCCTGACCAACCACCGATTGAAACCGGACACTCCAGTTACAGGCATTTTCACCTTTGATCAATCCCTTATCCACCGCCACGGTAAAAGCCACTTCTGGATTCTCCTTGATCAGGTCAATCTTCCTACCTTCGCTGGCTGAATGGAAGTAAAGAACACCTTCAGCGTAACCATAATTCAAAGTAACAAGGTAAGGAACCGACTCGGTGGTAAAAGCCAGTTGGCAGATGGTGCCACTCTTTAATATTTTTTCAATTGCTGCTAGTTCGCTTATGGCTTTATCGCTGCGACGCATAATATAAACTCCTTGAGTTAATCAACCACTTCCCCTGTTTTTTCAGTACGAATTTACAAAAAACGGGTCTTTTTTGACCACATTCCACGACCATACTCTATAAGTTCCAAATGTTTCAACCTCCGACCGCCATTACTCTTGACAAAGAAAGGTTGCATTGATAATCTCCGTTGTTAGCACTCACCATGATTGAGTGCTAACGCAAGATTAGACCCGTCAACATCCCGGATAAACTGTTTGGAGCGAAACACTATGGCTGATTTACTGACCGAACGCAGCCAAAATATTCTTGAGGCGATAGTCGAAGACTATATTTCCTCAGCAGAACCGGTTGGCAGCCGTGCGATCAGTCGCAAGCACAATTTCAACCTCTCGCCAGCATCGGTACGCAATGTCATGGCCGATCTCGAAGATATGGGGCTACTCTGCTCGCCCCACACCTCAGCGGGCAGGATACCGACCGGCAAAGGCTTTCAGTACTACATCGACACGTTACTCGAAGTCCGCGATCTGAACCAAATTGAAAAGAAAAACCTCCATAATAGCTACCGCTTTCAAAACATGAAAATGGAAGACATCATGCAGGAAGTCGGACGGGTCCTCTCGGGACTTTCGCAATATACCGGCTTGGTCATGGCACCTAAATTCATCTCGACCGTTTTTCGGCAAATTGAATTTCTCCGTTTGTCCCAAGGTCGACTGTTGATGATTTACGTTTCTGAAACCGGGCTGGTACAGAACAAAGTGATTGAAGCTGACCCCACCCTGACGACCAGCGATCTGGAGCAAATCGGCAACTATTTAAACAGCGAGCTAAACGGCCTCTCAATCCATGAAGTTCGGAGCAAACTCAAGCGCGAACTCCAAGAAGACCAGAGCCACTTTGATAAATTAAAAAAGCGGGCATTAAGCCTTTCTTGCGCTGCGCTACAAGATGACGTTGAGGACCAACTTTACGTTTCGGGGGCATCACTGATGTTGGGACAACCAGAGTTTTCGACCCCGGAACAAATGCAACGGATGATCCAAACCCTGGAGAGTAAAAAAAATCTGATCGAGCTGCTGGATCGGGGGCAATCGGCCGAAGGGGTACAAATTTTCATCGGCAGCGAAAGCAGCCACGTAGACCTGTCCGATTGCAGCTTGATTACGTCTAACTTTTCAAATCAAAAAGGGGCGATCGGAACCCTTGGTGTCATTGGTCCGGTGCGAATGAACTATTCGCAGGTGGTTCCAATCGTTGATTTCACCGCCCAGCTGGTAAGCCGGGTTCTCGATCGTGAGATAGAATAGTTTATTGCCAAACACAAGGAGCACAAAAAGTGGCAAAATCAAGTAAACAGGAACAAGAACAGGAAGAAACTGATATCAACGAAATTGATGCGGCAATCGATTTGCTGCATGCCGACAATAACGACAAGCAAATTTCTGAGCTGTCAAGTCAACTTGAGCAGGCTCAAATTGACGCGACTGCCGCTCATGATCAATATCTGCGCACCATGGCCGATATGGACAACTTACGCAAACGTACCCAGCGAGAAAAAGAAGACCTGGCTAAGTTTGCCAATGAGAATATCCTGCGCGAGATCCTGCCGGTCATCGACAATCTCGAACGGGCGGTTGAGCATGCAGAACAAGCCGATGACAACGATGGCCTATTTGAAGGGGTGCAGATGACACTGACCCAGTTCAGCCAGTTGCTGGAGAAGTTCGGGGTAAAGACAGTTGATGCCATCGGCCAACAATTTGACCCCGCCTACCATCAGGCAATGGGGCAACTGGAATCGGACGAGCATCCAGCTAACACCGTAATACAGCAGATGCAAAAAGGGTATCAACTTAACAACCGCTTACTACGACCATCTTTTGTTATGTTAGCCAAAGCTCCTGCAGTAGCAGAAGCTGCGAATGACGCAACAACTGAAGATACAGACAACGAATAAAACTTTGACAAATCTCTAAGGAGGATATGAATTATGGGTAAGGTTATTGGAATTGACTTGGGAACAACTAACTCATGTGTCGCCATTATGGAAGGTGGCGAGCCGGTAGTTATTGCCAACACTGAAGGGTCTCGTACCACACCATCAATTATTGCCTTCACCGAAGGTGGTGAGCGCTTGGTTGGACAACAGGCAAAGCGGCAGGCGGTTACTAACCCCGAGAACACCCTCTTCGCTATCAAGCGTCTGATCGGGCGTAAATTTACTTCTGAAGCAGTACAGAAGGATATGAAGATCAGCCCCTTCAATATTATCGAAGCTGATAATGGCGATGCCTGGGTTCAAGCACGGGACAAAAAATATAGCTCCCCCGAAATTTCAGCCATGGTGCTGCAAAAAATGAAGCAAACTGCCGAAGATTATCTCGGCGAAAAAGTTACCGATGCAGTCATTACTGTTCCTGCTTATTTTAACGATTCACAACGGCAGGCAACCAAAGATGCCGGTAAAATTTCGGGGCTGAATGTTTTACGGATCATCAACGAGCCAACTGCTGCGTCATTGGCATATGGCCTCGACAAAAAGCATGAAATGACCATCGCGGTATTCGACCTTGGCGGCGGTACTTTTGATGTCTCGATCCTTGATCTTGGTGATGGTGTTTTTGAAGTAAAATCGACCAACGGCGATACTTTCCTCGGCGGTGAAGATTTTGACCAGAAAATCATCGATTATGTTGCCGATGAATTTAAAAAAGATCAGGGTATCGATCTGCGTGGTGACAAGATGGCACTGCAACGGTTGAAAGAAGCAGCTGAAAAAGCTAAATGTGAACTTTCTACCTCAATGGAAACCGATATCAACCTCCCCTTTATTACCGCTGATCAATCGGGGCCAAAGCACCTGAATATCAAGCTCTCACGCTCCAAGCTGGAAAGTATCTGTGCTGATTTAATCACCAGACTAACGGCCCCATGCCAAACCGCACTGAAAGATGCGGGTCTCTCTGCCAACGAAATCACCGAAGTAGTTCTGGTTGGTGGCATGACCCGGATGCCTGCGGTGCAAGAGCGGGTTAAAGAGATCTTCGGCAAAACTCCAAGTAAAGGGGTTAACCCCGACGAAGTTGTTGCTATTGGTGCGGCAATTCAGGGCGGCGTTTTGACCGGCGATGTCAAAGACGTGCTCCTCCTTGATGTCACCCCATTGTCCCTGGGAATTGAAACCCTGGGCAGCATTATGACCAAACTGATTGAAAAAAATACCACCGTCCCCTGCAAAAAGAGTCAGGTTTTCTCTACCGCAGCAGACAACCAGCCAGCAGTTTCAGTTCACGTTCTGCAGGGTGAGCGGGAGATGGCAACCGACAATAAAACCATCGGTAATTTCGAGTTAGTCGGTCTTCCCGCAGCACCACGTGGAGTTCCTCAAATCGAAGTGACTTTTGATATCGATGCTAACGGGATTCTCCATGTTTCTGCCAAAGATCTTGGCACTGGCAAAGAGCAGTCGATCCAGATTACCGCATCGAGCGGGTTGTCCGAAGAAGAGATCAACAAGATGGTTCAGGATGCTGAAGTTCATGCGAGTGATGATAAAAGCAAGCGTGAACTGATCGAAGCCCGCAACCAGGCGGACGGTCTGGCCTACACAACCGAAAAATCACTAACAGAACATGGTGAAAAGCTGGATAGTGCCACTAAGAAGGAAATT
>DAOWKG010000164.1 GCA_030639985.1 Desulfuromonadaceae bacterium | reverse complement strand
TTTTGAGGTACGTCGGGGAATTCCTGCTTTCACTTTTCTTATGCTCTACGGGTTATTCCGATTTATGATCGAATTTGTGCGTCAACCTGATGTCCACTTGGGATTTCTCTGGGGAGGTGCCACTATGGGGCAACTACTTTCACTGCCGATGATTGTGGTTGGTTTGGGTGGTTTACTGTACTTATTACGGCGGAGTGAAGTATGAACCAGATTAAAGCGATAATTTTTGATTGTGATGGGGTGATGTTCGAAAGCCGGCAGGCAAATCTGGCATATTATAATCGCATTTTGGCAAAGTTTGGCTATCCAGCGGTTACTATAAATCAATCAGAATCGGCACATTTGTGCCACACTGCCAGCTCGCCAGTGGTTCTTTCTGCCCTTATGTCTCAAGATGATTTGGTCCCAGCACTTGATTTTGCTGCAACAATAGACTATCGCGAATTTATTCCCGATATGGAACCAGAAGCCAATTTAACTGAACTGTTAGATCTCCTTGTCGGTCAATACCAATTAGCGGTTGCAACCAATCGTGGTAATAGTATTCAAACTATTCTGGAACATTTTAATTTGCATGCCTATTTTACTGCAGTAGTGAACCGGCAAGATGTTGTCCACCCGAAACCGGCTCCAGATATGCTGTTGTTGGCGGTAGATCAACTTAATGTTGCGCCTGAAAAATGTCTTTTTGTCGGTGACTCTGAACTCGATAAAATGGCTGCTGCTGAGGCGAATATTTCATTTGTTGGTTATGGCGGGGCAGTCGTTGGAAAAATTTCGTTGTCAAATCATCTGGAGTTACTCGATTATTTGGGCTAGTGATAAGGTACTACCCCAAAGAAAAACTTTCGCTTACTGCGGGTATTTGGTCATTTCCAAAATATTTTCATTGTCTTGTCGGAAATATCTTACCTGATCCATTAATTTGTAAATAATCTGAATTCCGCGTCCACCCTCATCGCCGGTACTAGCTTTAAGTTTTGCCAGTGCTTCAATATCAAAACCCTCCCCCTGATCAAAGACTTTAATGATCAAGTCTTTATCAGAGGCAGAGATTGATATTTTTATTTCTTTATCGGGGTCGCAATTGTTGGCGTGATTTATGACATTTGCCAAAGCTTCTGTAAGAACCAGGTTGAGGTGATAGGCAAGCTCACGGCGGTTGCCGTTATAGCTTTTCAGGGAGTACGCCATACTCTCGCCAATTCGTCCAATCATCCCAAGGTACTTGGTTTGATTTGGAATAGTTATGTCAACCTCAACCCGTTTTGACATTTAAATCTTTCTACCTTTGAATAGTTTAGAAACTTTCCAGCGCTTCATCGTGATTGGTGAAAATTTCAAAAACCCGATGCAGGCGGGTCAATTCAAACATTGATTGTACTTGAGGCTGCAGGCAACATAATTTGAGGTTGCCATCGCGTGCACTTGCATTTTTAAAACCAGAAACC
Source organism: Desulfuromonadaceae bacterium (assembly GCA_030639985.1). GTDB lineage: Bacteria > Desulfobacterota > Desulfuromonadia > Desulfuromonadales > Geopsychrobacteraceae > Desulfuromusa. The sequence goes on along the minus strand of DAOWKG010000164.1, from coordinate 8,786 downwards.
AGGGCTCCCAGTCCAGATGAATCAATGAAACGAACCTGACTCAAATCGATTATCAGGTTACATTTACCGTCATCAAACAGTTGCAGCATCTGTTCTTTTAGGTCCCCACTATTATGGGCATCCATACGTTCCTCTGCGACAGATATTTTAACGATATCATCATGTTCGGTGATATTAAGTTGCATCTACTACCTCCCTATATGAGTTTAGAAACTTTCAAATTAAGTTAGTATATTGTACCTTATCTCGTTCAATATGGCTGTAAAATTAGGTTATTTTAAAACATTCATCACTACCATGGTTACATCGTCGTTAAAATGGCGCATTCCAGTGAAAATTCTTACCTGGGTCATGATCTGATCAATCAATTCATCTGGCTCTGAATCACTATATTCAGCGACTAATTTTTCCAGTCTTTCGATACCAAAGAAAATACCATCTTTGCTTTCTGCTTCAATAATGCCGTCGGTGTATAGGAGCAGCACATCTCCAGGTTCAAGGTCGATCGCTTTTTGTTCGAAAGAAATATCTCTCTTGATGCCAAAGATTAACCCTTCTCCATCCAGGGTCAAGATTTGTTGAGTTTGCTTTTTCCATAGTAACGGGGTGTTATGCCCGGCATTACTGTAAATCAGACGATGATTAACGGGGTTATATTGCAGATAGAACATGGTAACAAACAGTTCGGAACGATCGAGGTCTTTAAGAAAATAAGCGTTAAGTTCCTGAAGCATATCCGCTGGCCGTTTGGTGCTTTCCATCCGGGCATGGATAAAGGTTCGAGTTTCGGCCATAATCAATGCCGACCCAATGCTGTGGCCAGAGACGTCAGCAATGATTAGATCATAGGTGGCATTGTCGCGTTCGATAAAATCGTAATAGTCACCACCGACCTGATGTGCGGGGACACAAAGTCCAGCGACGGCAATATTGTCAAGTTGCGGCAGGTTCGCCGGTAATAGCCCTTTTTGGATATCTTTAGCGATCTGCATTTCTCGTTCTTGTTCTCGTACTTGCAGTAGCTTCTGCAATTGCTGGTCGTTACGCCAGGCGATGCAGATTTGGGCGGCAATGTTTTCAAACAAGGCGATGAATTCTTCGGTAAAAATTCCTTTTGCAGTTTTGGAAAAGGCCGACAATACCCCGATTGGTTCACCATTGGACACTATGGGTGTGTGTGCCAGACAGGTGACTTTGTCGCGTTTTATATGTTGGGCTGAAAGCGGCTTGTCAATGAATTCAGTATCGTTGACTACGGTGGTTACATTGGAGAGAAAGGTCTGACCGATATAGGTTTCCATATTGAGGTTACGTTCAAACTGACCAAAGTGATCTGACGATTCACCAATTAAACTTTTAACTATCAGGGTCGTTGATTCGGGCTCCAAAAAGCGAATTACGCAGAGGTCAAATTTAAACTGCTGTGCCAATAGTTCCAGAATGTTGTCGAGGGTTTTTTGGAAATCCTCACCACTTGATACAATTTGAGCGGTATCGTAGAGGACACTGAGTTGTTCGCGACTGGAAGCATGGTTAATGGTTACGGTACCAAAGATATCGAAAACATCTTCCATTTCACTGCCACGGGCGGATAGGTAGTTTTCCAGGATAATACGTGCCGGAGCGGCACCAACATGACCTGCCAGAGTTCGTTCAGTAAAGCTTTTTAAATTGGGAATTTCGTGATCAGATAGGCTGCCACGGGTGTCAATGTCCTGATGACTCAAGTATTCGGTGATGGCTCTTTGCGCCGCTTTTTCACCAATCAATTTGGACATGAACTCGATGAATTCCATGATTGTTGGCGCTTTACTTATTCGGGTAAGTTTTTCCGGGTAACCCGGCTCAATTTCGAAAACATCAACAAATTTTGCGGCCTGAATTGCTTCATCATCGCTCTGCCGGGCGTAGAATGAAATCGTTAAATAGGCGGCAAAGTTAAAAAGCATACTCCAGAAAAGCGAATGGGTATAAATGTCAAAACCATATAAGCCAAACAATTCAAGTGGGTTCAGTAAACTGATGCCGTAGGGACCGTTCTCAAGAATATCACTGCTGAACCAACCTGAACGGACAAATGCCGGAATCAAAAGGGTATAAAACCAAATTGCAAAACCGCAACTGATACCAGTAATTGCTGCTTTTCGATTGGCTCTTTTCCAAAAAAGTCCACCGATAACGGCAGGTGCAAACTGAGTGACGGCGGCAAATGAAATCAATCCCATATTGACTAATGCATACGAATCACCAATGATTTTGAAATAAAAATAACCAATAAAGATTACTACGATAATTCCTAGGCGTTTAATATTAATCAGGAACCCAGAAATGTTTAGGGCTTTGATGTTCATTTTCAGGATGATCGGCATAACCAGATGATTCAGAATCATGGTTGCTAACGCTACCGAAGAAACCATGACCATTCCTGCCGATGCTGATAGTCCGCCAATAAAAACCAGCAGAGCCAGCCATGGGTGCCCGGTGGAGAGGGGCAAGGTCAGGACAAAGTAGTCAGCCTGGGAAGTATCTCCACCATTGATAATCAAGCCACCGAGGGCAATGGGGAGAACAAACAGGTTTATCAGGAACAGGTAGGCGGGAAATTTCCACATTGCCGATTTGATATGCTGTTCATTAGTATTCTCGGTTATCATGATATGGAATTGTCGCGGTAAAAACATTACCGCCATCATCGATAGTATTATTAGGGTGAACCATTTAGTGTAAGGAGTTTGTTCAGTTCCGAGTAATAACAGGTCGCTCCGTTCGGGAAATTGTTCCTGAAAGCGTTGGAAAATATCTACGAACCCGTCAAATAAACCATAAGTGACGAAAATTCCTACGGCAATAAAGGCGATCAGTTTTACCAGCGATTCAAATGCAACTGCTACTACCAGTCCTTCGTGCTTTTCCGATGAATCGAGAGTCCTGGCACCGAACAGGATTCCGAATAATGCTAATAGTAAGGCAACGAAGAATGCCATATCTATATTGCTCGGCAGATTAGATGCGTAAGTGTTTAAACTGTCCTGCTGAACTGATATTTGTGATGACAAGATTTCCAGGGTGTGAGCTATGGCTTTTAATTGCAGGGCAATATAGGGGGTGATACCAAATACTGCAAACAGGGTAACAATGGCGCCAAGGACTGTCGAGCGGTCATAGCGACTGGAGAGGAAGTCGGCAATATTGGTAATATTTTGTTGTTTACTGATAAGCACCATTTTTCGGAGCAAAAACCACCAGGTAAACGCTATTAGGGTCGGTCCCAGGTAGATAGGGAGGAACTCAAGACCGCTGGTGGCCGCTTTGCCAACACTACCGTAGAAGGTCCAACTGGTGCAGTAGACTGCCAGTGATAATGAGTAAATATGAGAATTTTTAAGTAGACAGGTACCGGTTCGGCGACATTTTTCGGCAAAGAGTGCTACCAGAAACAGTAGCGCAAAATAACCAAGTGATATAAACAGAATCGTTTGTGCCGAAATCATGATGTGGTTTAGTCCTCGGTAACTGTTTGTTTATCAAGGGGTTTATCCTTTGAACTACGGACAAAAAACCATATGACGGCTATTGAAGAAGGCCAGCCGATAAAGAAATAAAGAACTATTTTGGGGATGCCTAATACTGGATCAGCAGAGTTGAAAATATGGATAAAGGGAAAATTTATCATGATAAAGCCAAGGATTAAGGAGATGATCCAGGCTTCTTTTATCGAATTTGCTTGTACATCTTTCATCGGCAAACCCTTTTTAAAAATATTTAAACAATATGCCCCTACAGATTAAACCCGAAAGAACATAATTACAACAATAATTATAAACTTCACATGGTTGTAATTTGTCATAAATTTCAACGGAATAAAGTGTGCTGCTGGTTTTTTAAAGGGTTTGACCCTCGAGAAATGAGTATGCTACTTATCGACTAGGAAATTCAGTTGTTTTCCCTCTACTGTTTAATGGACCACTGGGACAAGGGTAGCTTTTGAAGAAACAATCTGTCTTTAAAAAATACGGTGTATGTTTATGCCTACTGGTTGCGTTGCTATCTGGCTCGGGTTGTGTTGCTGTTAGTGGTCGGCAAAAAGTTATCGCAGACGATAATAGCTCAGCCGTTTATCGTTCAGAATTGGCTGATCATGATGCTAAAGCATTTTTTGCCTTTAGTGAATTCAGATTGTTTGGTGCTGATAATCGTTGGGATGAGGCACTTGCTGCTCTCGAACGTGCAATCGACTTCGATCCGCAGTCAGACTATTTACGTTTGCTTTTGGCTAAGGTGTATCTTCATCGGCAGCAGCCGGAACTGGCTATGGCTACTTTAAATGTTCTGTTCGGACGAGATTTTAATAACGTTGCCGCGCATGAACTTCTGGGGGATATTTATAATTATCAACGTAATCATGCTGCTGCATTAGACCAGTTTCGTCTGGTGTTAGAGTTACAACCAGAAAGTGAAATTGCCCAGCTACGCTTTGCCATGACTCTGGTCCTGCTGGAACGTAAAGATGAGGCAATAATAGCGCTGGAAAAGTTTCTGCAACACCACTCTGATGCCGTACCGGCACAGCTTACCCTGGCTCGTCTGTATGTCGGCAAAAAACAGATCGAAAAGGCAACTTACCTCTACCAGAAATTGTTTACGGTTCATCCCGAGCATTGGCAAGCAGCTCTCGAATACGGAATGCTGCTCGAAACGGTTGATCCCGATGCTGCCCGAGATTTATATCTGGTGGTCATTGAGCACAATCCCGGGGCAGCAGCAGTACGGCAACGGCTGGGACAATATTTACTTGATCGGCAGCAGCTCGATGGCGCTTTGCAACAGTTTCAGGCGGTTCTGCACCAATTCCCCGATAACCGGCAAACCATTAAGCGTATTGGTTTGATTTATCTGGAGCAGAAAAACTGGTCTGCAGCTGAAAAATCATTTCGTGCTTTGGTGACAGCGGAAATACCGCAAGACATAAGTCGTTACTATTTGTCGATGGCATTGTCGGCACAAAAAAAAACCGAGGCGGCAATTGAGGTATTAGCACCGTTCGTTGCTACTGCTAAACTCCACCCGGAAGCGGCATTGCAACTTGCCTATCTGTATAATAAAGTGGCTCGGGTCGATGAGGCGATTGCAACCTTGCAATGGCTGCTTGAAAATAATATTCACCGCCCCGATGTTTATTATTATCTGACGGCTTTTTTTAGTGATCGCGGGGATGATCCCGAAGCTCTTGAGGTTGCATTAGTCGGGGTTGAAAAAAATCCTCGGGCGACCCAGTTGCAATATCAACTTGGGGTGTTGTACGCAAAATCGGGCAACCGTAATGCTGCGGTGGCAGTGATGGAGGGTATTTTATTGCTGGATGACGCTTATGCCGATGCTTTGAATTTTCTAGCGTATGATCAAGCCGAAAACGGTATTAATCTTGAGCTTGCTTTGTCTCGGGTACAGAAGGCTTTGGCGCTAATGCCGACTGGTTATGTTGTTGATACCTTGGGTTGGGTCTATTTTAAAATGGGTCGTTATGCCGAAAGCCGGAAGCAACTGGAAAAAGCGATAGGATTATACCCTGCTGATGTGGTTATCCGCGAACATCTGGGTGATCTATATCGTGCCATGAACTTATTTGATGAGGCTGCTACAGCTTATCGACAGGTTCTGGAAATTGCGCCCCAGACTAAGCCGGTTATTGAAAAGCTCAGATTGATTTTATTGGAGAAACAATAATGCGCTGGCTGGTTTTTTTACTGCTATTTGTGGTTAGTGGCTGTATTCGTACGGCACCACCGGTCTGGGTTGAAATTCCAACGGTGTCGCAGTTACTGTCCCGACTGGCAACGGGAGCCAATCGATACACATCACTTGATGGTGCTGCTGCGGTTTCACTCACGCAAGCCGACAAATACATGTCCAGCCAACAGTTTTTATTGCTGCAGAAACCGGATCGATTGCGCACCGATGTATTGACCGGATTTGGCCAGCTAATTTTACAATTAACCTCTGATGGTGAAGAGTTATCGGTTTTTCTCAATACTACCGTTCCGGGGCGGTTTCTGCGCGGTCCGGCGAGTAAAGAGAATATCTCCCGTTTTATCCGGGTGCCATTGGCAGTTGACGATTTTTTGTCATTATTGCTCTATAGCCCACCGATTATTGCTCACTACGATAGTTCCATTGCAATAGTAGATGGCCTGTTGCAGTTGACATTGCATGCTGGGAGCAGGGAACAACAGTTGTTTTTTAATCAGCAATTACAGGTAGTAGGAAGTCAGTATTTCAGCACCGGTAAAAAGTACCTGACGGTGGATTATAACAAATTTTCGGCAACCAGCGGTTTTCCCCATACGATTGTGATTGAGTTGCCACCGGAAGAGACCATGATTAAGGTTAAATTTACCGAATTGGTGCTAAACGAAAAGATAGAAACTGAAAAGTTTCATTTAAGTAAGCCCAATAATATTAAATTGGAAATCTTGCTATGAACAGGTTGTTTATAAAGTTTACGCCGGGACTGTTGTTGGGAAAATTTTGGGTGGCAATGGTTGTTTTGGCACTACTGGGTGGTTGTAGCGGTGGTGATGACACCCCGCGTCCCGGTGTTGCCGAAGCGTTAACCCCTGAGTTTGGTGATACTTTTATTGAAGCATCAATTGGGGATGCGAGTACATTGTTGCCCGTATTGGCCTCCGATTCCGCTTCCAGTGCTATCAACGGCATGGTTTATAACGGTCTGGTACGTTATGATAAAAACTTACAAATTGAAGGGGAGTTGGCTGAATCGTGGGAAATCTCGGCAGATAATTTGACCATTACCTTTCATCTGCGTAAAGGGGTAGCCTGGCACGATGGCGAACCGTTTACCTCGGCCGATGTGAAGTTTAATTACCAACTCTATATCGATCCGCAAACGCCAACTGCTTACGCTGAATCTTTTAAACAGGTTACCGGGGTAGAGACCCCCGATCCGTATACCTTTATTGTCCACTACGATAAACCTTATGCCCCGGCATTAATTAGTTGGGCTACCTCGATTCATCCCCGCCATCTGCTGGTGGGGAAAGATATAACTAAAAGTCCACTGGCTCGTAATCCGATTGGTACCGGTCCGTACCGGTTTGTGACGTGGCAAGGTGGTGAAAAAATTGTCCTCGAATCGAATCCCGAATATTTTGCCGGGCAGCCTTATATCAAGCGAGTTGTGTTTCGGATTATCCCCGATATCTCTACCCAGTTTCTCGAATTACAGACCGGTAGCCTCGATTTTATGGGACTTTCGCCGTTGCAGTTTGATCGTCAGACCGATACACCAGCGTTTAACCGGCTCTACCAGAAATATCGTTATCTCAATTTTGGTTACACCTATCTGGGCTACAATCTGAATCGGCCGTTATTTCAGGATAAAAGAGTGCGACAAGCGCTTGCCTATGCCATCAATAAGCAGGAGTTGATTGATGGTGTGTTACTCGGCTATGGTTCGGTTGCTACCGGCCCCTATAAGCCTGATACCTGGGTTTATAATGGTGCCGTAAAGAGATACGATTATGATCCCGCAAAGGCGCGGCAATTGCTGGCGGAGGCCGGTTGGATTGACAGTGACGGCAATGGGGTACTGGATAAGGATGGTAAGGAACTAGCTTTTACCATTGTTACTAATCAGGGCAACGATTTGCGTGCTAAAACCGGGGAAATCATCCAACGGCGCTTTAAAGAGGTTGGCGTTAAGGTTAAATTACGGATTATCGAATGGGCGACCTTTCTCAAAGAATTTATCAACCCCAGTAATTTTGATGCCACCATATTGGGTTGGACCGGTGGGCCGGAACCCGATCAATATAATATCTGGCATTCGAGTAAAACCGGGCCCCGGGAGCTGAACTTTATTGGTTTTAAAAATAGAGAAGTTGATCAAGCACTGGAACAGGGACGGCGGGTTTTTGACCAACAGCAACGTAAAGCTAATTATGATCGTTTTCAAGAAATTTTGGCAGAAGAGCAACCATACACATTTCTCTATATCGGTGAAGCGTTACCAGCGGTCTCCAAGCGGTTCCGTGGGGTAGAAGCTGCCCCGGCAGGAATTCGCTACAATTTTAATCAATGGTTTGTACCGCAAGCAGAACAAAAGTACTCCAGGTAATCAAATTTATGTTGAATTACATAATTAAACGACTGTTTTTGCTTATTCCCCTGTTGTTGGGTATCACCCTGATTTCGTTTGTCGTAATCCATCTGGCACCGGGTGAGCCAACCGATTTGCAGACCCAGATGAACCCTCAGGCCAGTTCCGAATTGCAGGAGCGCTTGCGGACTCAGTATGGTCTCGATCAACCGTTGTATGTGCAATATGGTAAATGGTTGTCACGGCTGGTACGACTCGATTTTGGTGAGTCGTTTGCAACCGATCGCCGGCCAGTATTGGATAAAGTCCTGGAACGGTTACCGGTGACAATATTGCTCAATGTCCTCTCAATAGTTCTGATTTTAGCGGTTTCGATACCGTTGGGGATTATATCGGCAATTCAACGCAATTCTGGCTTTGATCGGACTGCCACAATCGTAGTTTTTACCGGCTTTGCCATGCCATCATTCTGGTTAGCATTACTGCTGATGGACTGGTTCGGCGTACGATTGGGTTTATTGCCGGTATCGGGATTAAAGTCTCTCGGTTACGAATATTTGAGCGGCTGGGAGCAGTTGCTGGATCGTATTAGCCATCTGATTTTGCCGGTATTTGTTTCGGCGATCGGTGGCTTAGCAGGTTTTTCCCGCTATATGCGTTCCAATATGTT
>DAOWKG010000138.1 GCA_030639985.1 Desulfuromonadaceae bacterium | reverse complement strand
TCCATCTGCTGGGTCGATTCAGCCTTTGACAATTTCAAAGGGATTGCTCCAAGCTGGAGATTTTCCAGTACCGATAAACTGCCGAAAACTTCACGCCCTTCCGGAGACAATACCACCCCCAGACGTACCATTTGTGCCGGGCTGGTTCTGGTAATATCCCTGCCATCAAGACTGATTTGGCCGCTTGATGGCTTAACCAGACCCATTATACACTTTAACAAGGTGCTTTTGCCGGCGCCATTGGCACCAACCAAAGCAATCGTTTCACCTTTACCGATTTCGAGATCAACGCCGAAGAGAGCCTGGGCGGCACCGTAATGGGCGGTGAGGTTATGGATTTTCAGCATATTTCAACCATAAGTAAGTACTATGTTATAAATCAAAAACATTAACGGAGAGACGGAGAGGAGCAGAGAACTGCATAGATTAAATCTAAGTCTTGGGATAATACTCACAAATAAGACTTTAAGGTTTTCTCAGCGCTCTCTGCGCCTCTCCGTTAAAGCCTTTGTCGTTAAGCGGTAGCATCCATCCGTCCCAAATAAGCTTCCAATACCAGTGGATTACACCGAACTTCATCCGGGGTCCCAATAGCTATACATTTACCACTATCCAATACAACCACCTGGTCGGCTATCTCCATGACCAGAGCCATATCATGTTCAACCAGAAGCATGGTGTGCCCAGCACTGCGAAGCAAATGGAGTTGCTCACCAACAGCGGCAGTTTCTTCGGCATTAAGACCTGCGACCGGTTCATCGAGCAAAATTAATTGCGGATTGCCGACGGTGGCACGGGCTAACTCAACCCGCTTTTTATCACCGTAAGCTAGAATCCCGGCGGGCCAATTAGCTTTTTCAGCTAAATCAAATCGATCCAGAGCTACCATTGCCCGCAGTTTTAGCTGCCGTTCCCGGTGCCGTAAGGATGGCAAACGAAGCATCGCCAGCAACATTGAATCGCCCCCATCACTGGTCAATCCGGTTAAAACATTTTCGAGGACGGTGAGACGAGGAAAAATTTTTAAATTCTGAAACGTCCGGGAAATTCCCATCCGGCTGATTTTGTAAGCCGGTAGCGATTCTATCTGCTGCTGCTGAAACTCAATCTGACCCGAGCTTGGTTCAAAAACACCGGTCATACAGTTTATCATGGTACTCTTTCCCGCACCATTGGGGCCAATCAACGCCGTCAATTGCCCCTTTGGCACGGTAAAAGTGACGTCACTTAGTGCGGGGAGGCCACCAAAATTTTTACTGACCTGCTTAAGTTTCAGCATTTTTACGCCTCCGCAAAGCCAGTCTTACCGTTACTATCTCAATCAATCCGGTCACTAACCCTTGCGGGAGAAACATCAAAACCAGCACCAGAATACCACCATGAACAAAGTCTTTATATGCCTCAAAAATATCCATCCATTCCGGCAACATGGTAATTAAAGCAGCACCGAAAAGTGAGCCCCAGATTGAGCCCATGCCGCCGACGACCACCATAATAACCATATCGGTTGAGGTGAAAATACCGAAGGAGTCGGGGCTGACAAATGAATAACAGTGGGCAAACAAACTACCAGCTATTGAGGCAAGCACCGCTGAGAGGACGAATATCTTGATTTTGGCAGTGCGAGTGTTGACCCCTAATGCGGCTGCTGCAATTTCGTCTCCGGCCAAAGCCGATAAGCCCCGCCCGACACCACTACGCACTAAGTTCAGGCAAAGCAACAAGCTGATCATAGTTACCCCCCAAAGGAGGTAATGGAGTCTGGTTTCATCATCAAACTGAAAATCACCAAAACTGAGATAAGGAATCCCGGAAAACCCACTGGGGCCACCAGTGACTTCGTCCCACTGCAGTAAGATCGTGTGGACAACAAAGTTTAATCCCAACGTTGCCATCGCCAGATAATGTCCCGAAAGGCGCAAGATGGGGATACCAACCAACAGTGCCACGATTGCAACAAGGACAGCGACTAACAACATTGCCGGCCACGGGGGGATTTCATAAGTTACCGTCGCAATTGCTGAGCCATAAGCACCCAGACCGAAAAAAGCAGCGTGGCCAAGGGAAATCTGTCCAGCGTAGCCGATAAAAAGGTTTAGCCCTAAAACGACAATGACGTTGATAGCGATCAGGTTGGTTAGTCCGAGGGTGTAGGGATTATCTTCAAAGATTGGATAAAGGAGTAGCGCGATAGACAGTCCGGTGACGGTAAGACCGGTGCGGTGCAGGTAAATGAAATAGAGAATTTTTTGTTTGCTGCTCATCTGTTGCTCATTCGTTATTTTTTATAATTGCAGTTCCCGCAAATCAACTTGAATGCGGCTTTTGATTTTGATCTTTCTCCCATGTGACGCAGCCAAAAAGGGGAAATGGCGTTGCGATCAGGGCGGCAAATGTTTGAGGCGTCAGCCGAGTTTTTGCCGCCCCGCACAAGCCGTTGTCCTTTTTTGGGAACCCGCCAACGGCGGGCCAGGAGTTTGGGCACCTTTTTCTGCATACTCTTTTGTGGTGCAACAAAAGAGTATGGCGGCTTGCGGAGTCGCATCCCCGCGACCTTGATTTTTATTTTCAACCAAAACT
>DAOWKG010000251.1 GCA_030639985.1 Desulfuromonadaceae bacterium | reverse complement strand
TCGATTGTAAGGCCAAAGGGTGTCAAGCCGCAACGGTTGATGCCCCCGCAGTTATTGAGCATCTATGTGCTCCATGTAGTGATCATTTTTCTCAGGTTAAAAGTTATCTACAAACGTTGAATATCCCTTTTGTGGTTAATTCACGGATGGTGCGTGGACTCGATTATTATGTCCGTACCACTTTTGAATTGGTTACTGATCAGCTTGGATCGCAAAATGCCGTTGCCGCCGGTGGCCGTTATGATGGCCTGGTAGAGAGTCTTGGTGGGCCGGCATTGCCGGGGATTGGTTTTGCTATCGGGCTTGAACGTTTGGTGTTGTTGAAGGGGGAAGCAAAGATAGCTGCCGCGGTACCGCAACTGTTTATCGCCGCAATTGGTGCCGAAGCTGCCGATAGAGCTTTTGTGCTGATGTCACAATTGCAGGCGGCTGGGGTGCGGGCGGAAATGGATTATCTGGGGAAAAGTCTTAAGGCGCAGATGCGGCGGGCAAATAAATTGAATTCCGCTTTTACCCTTATCCTTGGCGAAGATGAGTTGCAGTCGGGGCAGGCACAACTTAAAAATATGGCTGACAGTAGTCAAACAACCGTTGCTTTAGATGATTTGGCAGTTGAGTTGGTGGGGAAATTTGGTTAGACCTGTCACTTCTGCTTGACCATTTATTGTTGTGGTTTATATAATTACAGATTGACTAATTTTTTTTTGCGAGAACATCTAAATAGTGACTTTATTAAAGTCATAAGAAACTTATTTTGGAGGATTTTGTCTTGAACGATAAACTTGGAACTTGGGAAAGAACCCACCGTTGTGGTGATTTGACCACTGAGCAGATTGGCCAGGAAGTTTGTGTAATGGGTTGGGTGCAGCGCCGTCGTGATCATGGTGGACTGATTTTTATCGATCTGCGCGACCGTGAAGGAATCGTCCAACTGGCTCTCGATCCAGATCGTGATCCTACTTCACACCAGAAAGCCGAGCAGATTCGGAATGAATTTGTTGTAGCGGCTCGCGGTAAGGTGTCGCCACGTCCTGAGGGAACGGTTAATCCTAAAATGAAAACCGGTGAGGTGGAAATCGAAATCACTGAACTGCGGATATTGAATCGTTCTGAAACCTTGCCGTTTATGCTCGATGGATTTACCGAAGTCGCTGAAAATATCCGCTTGAAGTATCGTTTCCTTGATTTGCGTCGGAATAAGTTGCAGCAGAATATGTTGATGCGCCATCTGGTTGCTAAAACGGTCCGTAATTATTTCGATGATCAGGGCTTCATTGAGATTGAAACTCCGGTTCTCACCAAAAGTACCCCGGAGGGTGCCCGTGATTATCTAGTTCCCAGTCGGGTCAATACCGGTAACTTTTATGCACTGCCACAATCGCCACAGTTATTTAAGCAACTGTTGATGGTGTCCGGTTTTGATCGTTATTTTCAAATTGTAAAATGTTTCCGGGATGAAGATCTGCGGGCTGATCGGCAACCAGAGTTTACCCAGATTGATTGCGAGTTGAGTTTTGTAAATCGTGGTCAAATTATGGATATTATGGAGGGGATGATTGCCGAAGTGTTTAAGCAGACCTTGGGATATGAGGTCTCTTTGCCGCTGCCACGTTTATCCTATGCCGAGGCATTAGATCGATTTGGGGTAGATAACCCTGATTTGCGTTTTGAGATGGAGTTACAGGATATAACCTCACTGGTGGCAGAATCAGAATTTAAAGTTTTCGCCAGCGTTGCTGCCAGCGGTGGTCTGGTTAAAGCCCTTAACGCCAAAGGTTGTGCAACTTACTCGCGCAAGGATCTCGATGGCTTTACCGATTTTGCCAAAATTTATGGTGCTAAAGGGTTAGCCTGGGTCAAGGTCAACGAAGATGGTTGGCAGTCACCGATAGCCAAATTTTTTACCGCAGATGAAATAGCGGCAATGAATACCGCCTTGGATGCCGAGGTTGGCGATTTGTTACTATTTATGGCTGATACTCCTGCAATTGCCAATGAGGCACTTGGACGTTTGCGTGGTCATATTGGTCAAAAGCTTGGTTTGGCACGCAAAGATGACTATAAGTTTGTCTGGGTTACCGATTTCCCATTATTGGAATGGGATGGCGAACAACGTCGTCACCTCGCCGTTCACCACCCGTTTACCGCACCGCTCGAAGAAGACTTCGGATTACTTGATACTGAACCCGGAAAGGCACGGGCGCAAGCTTATGATATTGTCTTGAATGGTTCTGAGATTGGTGGTGGCAGTATCCGGATCCATGATCAAGCGATCCAATCGCGGATGTTTGAGTTGCTGGGAATTGGGGCAGAAGAAGCCCGTGAAAAGTTTGGTTTCTTGCTTGATGCTTTAAGTTTTGGCGCGCCACCGCACGGCGGTATCGCCTTCGGTCTTGATCGTTTGATGATGATTTTGACTGGTTCCGACTCGATTCGCGACGTTATTGCTTTTCCGAAAACTCAAAAAGCTTCGTGTCTATTGTCTGATGCTCCTAATGCTGTTGATGATAAACAATTGCAGGAGTTGGGTGTCCGTTTGCGGACGAAACAGAAGTAAATACCGCCAATATTTATGATTATATATAGGAATTTATAAAATGCAGATGTTTAAACGTCTGTTGCTGATTTTTTCGCTGTTGTTATTAGTGTCAGGTTGTGCCAAGCCCCCAGTCGAAGGCTTGCGGAGCGTTCATGATATTATGGACCGTGCATATGCTGTTGGAGCTGATCGGCATGCTCCGGGTGAATATCAACTTGCCAGTAGTGCGTTGCAGGCAGCTGAGTTGCAAGTTGAGAGTAGAAATTATAGTAAGGCGGTCAAATCTCTTGACGTTGCCCGTCGTTATGCAACTGCGGCACTTAGTTTAGCAATTAAAGAAAATGAGCGATTAACTGCAGAAAAAAATAAAATTGCGGCAGATAAAAAGCGTGCCGAATTAAAGCAACAGCAAAAGTTAAAGCGACAGGCCGAGTTGAAGCGGCAGCGGGAGCTCAATAAGAAAACAAATAAATCGAATGAAGTCGTTCCCGAGGAACCGAAGTTGGTTGATAAGATTGAGGTTCGGGAGGGAGATGATTTAGCCCTGATTGCTTACCGACCGGAAGTATATGCTGATCGTTTACTCTGGCCTCTTATCTATAAAGCGAATCGGGATCAAATTAAGAATCCCGAAGAAATATTTGTTGGGCAATCATTTGTGATTCCCCGTGATAAATCCAAAGAGGAGTCTGATGCCGCCCGGCAGGAGGCACTCGAATTGGATCTGTTTTAGAAAATAGCGCAAATCCTTATAATTCCGTTATTGTTTATGATGTTCTGCCGGCTTCTTGCCGGCAGAATTGTTTTCATGATTGCTAGAGCCTTAGCCGCGTGTTTTTTATATGAATGTCTGAAAATAAAAACCTTAAAAAATAATAAGTTACCTTGTCAGCCTGAGGGATTGAGATATTTTTACTCTAAGTCGCAAAGGTTCTTGACACTCCCATTTTGTTTGTATACTGTATACAACGCTTAAGAAGTGCAGAATTTACAGTTTATAACGTGGTTATATGCTGCGTTGAATGGTGAGTATTAGCATTAAATTCTAAGGAGAGTATTAAACATGGCAAAGATTATTTGGTCCGAAATTGATGAAGCACCAGCATTAGCTACCTACGCTTTACTGCCGATCGTGCAAGCTTTTACTAAAGGCACCGGCGTTGATGTAGAAACCAAGGACATTTCCCTATCTGGTCGTATTCTTGCAAATTTCCCAGAGAACCTGACTGCAGAGCAGAAGGTTGCCGATTATCTGTCAGAATTGGGTGAATTGGTTGTGAAGCCAGAAGCCAATGTTATCAAACTGCCAAATATCAGTGCATCAATCCCTCAGCTGCAGGAAGCTATTGCTGAGCTGCAGGAAAAG
>DAOWKG010000271.1 GCA_030639985.1 Desulfuromonadaceae bacterium | reverse complement strand
TACTGCTGATGAATTATTCTGCGCTAGCTGGAAAAAGGTAAAAGGTTAGCGGGGATTCGAAGCGAAGCGAACGCTGACTTAATGTCAGAAGAGCAAACAGGATGTTTGCGGCAGTGAGAGTAGGGGAGGTTACGCAGGAATCGACGTTATGTCGATGAGGGAGTGACCGAATCCACGCCATACATCAATTGGGCTGATGAAAAACGCTCATCTGTGGCGTTCCCTCAAGCTACAATAAGACGTACCTAGCGGTACGTCTTATTCAGTGAGCCTGCAGGTGCCTTGCATATGAACATTTTTGATCAGCCTTATATTTACGGTGTAAATTTATGCTGTACAGTTTCAGGCGCAACCCAGCGACCTTGATTCTTTCAGCAAGGGTGGACATATCCACCGCAAAATTAGTATTATATATAATTCTCTGGTAATTTATTGCCGGTAGAAGTGACAGCCGGGTCCTGCGCAACGGCCATCCGCGAACTCCGTCAGGCCCGGAAGGGAGCAGCGGTAACGGTTTTGGACGTGTGCCGCAGGGGTGCCTGGCTGTCACTTGTATCGGCAATTTTTGATGGCGTCGTTGGCGTTGCAAAAAATCCGATCTACTGCGTTGTTGCGGTTTTCCAGGACTTCGACATACCGTATGTATGCCTTCACCCCTGAAAAACCACTCTCGCCTTGTAGATCGCAATTTTGCTTAGTCAAGTTGTGGTTGTTTTAAGCTTCAAAATTTTATTTTGATGGCAGCAGTGGAGAAAATATATGTCCTATCAGGTTCTGGCTCGTAAATGGCGACCGCAATTATTTGATGATCTGGTCGGGCAGGAACATGTCAGCCAGACGTTAAAAAATGCCATCACTTCTGACCGGGTGCATCATGCCTTCCTTTTTACCGGAGCCCGAGGGGTCGGTAAGACTTCTGCCGCAAGAATTTTTGCCAAAGCACTCAACTGTCAGGATGGTTCAACGACCAACCCCTGTGGCGTTTGCCCCTCCTGTATCGAAATCACCGAGAGCCGGGGTATAGATGTTCTAGAGATTGACGGTGCTTCCAATACCGGGGTCGATGATATTCGTGAACTGCGTGAAAATATCCGCTATCTGCCCTCCCAGTCTCGCTATAAAATTTTTATCATTGATGAAGTTCACATGCTTTCAATCAATGCCTTCAATGCGCTGCTGAAAACCCTCGAAGAGCCACCCGACCACGCCAAGTTTATTTTTGCTACCACCGAACCACATAAAATACCGATTACAATTTTGTCACGTTGCCAACGGTTTGATTTTAAAAAAATCGGCTTGGCACCACTGCAGGCACGTTTACGCTATATCGTCGAGCAGGAAAATATCACCGTGGCCGATACCGGTCTCGAAATTATCGCCCGCAGTGCCGGTGGCAGTATGCGTGATGCTTTATCGACGCTTGATCAGGTGATTGCCTTTTGTGGCGACCAGATTGGCGATGATGAGTTGCAAGGGTTGCTGGGGTTAGTCAGCCGGGCGTTATTGCTGGCGACCATTAAAGCGGTTCTGGAACGAAATCCGGGAGAGTTGCTGGCGCTGGTACATAAGGTTGATGAGCATGGTCATTCGTTTCGACAGTTTTGTCAGCAACTGGTCGAGTTGGTGCGGGGCTTGGTGGTTATCAAGGTGGTTGAGCAGCCCGGAGATCTTATCGATGCCGGTGAAACGGAGCTAAATGAACTGCGTAGTTTGGCAGCGACTCCTTCGCTGGATGAGTTACAGCGTTTATTGGTAAATTTAATCGGTACTGAAGCCGATTTGGCAGTTTCCAACTATCCCCGCTTGACCATGGAAATGGTGCTGGTAAAGCTGGCTGAGTTGCCAGCGGCGATTGATGTCGCCACTCTGGTACAACGGTTGCTGGCATTAGAGCAACAACTTGCGGACGGGTTGCCCGCCGCACCGGTAAGGGCTCCGGTGAAAGCTGCTGCTCCCGCCCCTCCGGCAGATATCCCTCTTCCTGAGGAGCCTAAAACGGTAGTGGTTGAAGTGCCAGTGGTTGGCACTAGCGGTGACCGGAATTGGTTCGGGTTGGTAGAGTTTGTTAAGGCTCGCCGTAAACATGGAATTTCGTCGCTGCTTGAACAGTCGAGCTTGTTGCTGTTAGAATTGCCACGGGTACGGATTGGGATGCCGGTGAGGTATTTCGGGTTAGTTGATAATGAAAAGCGGCAGACTATTCAAGCGTTGGCAGCAGAATATTTTGGTGCTGATGTTAATATTGAAATTGAAAAAATCGGCAATGGTGATAAGGCTCCACCATCGTTGCATGAGGAGCGGGCGCAGCAGGAGAGTGATCGGCAGAAAAAATTACGTGAAAATGCCATTGAGCATCCGTTGGTGAAATCGGCAGTGGAAATTTTTGGTGGAAAAATTACCACTGTTAAGCCGATTGATAAGGGCTTTGTGTAATCTATTATTTGGATTAATTGACTCTGGGGACAATGAAATTGTGCCCCTGCAAACGATAAAAAATCAAAGGAGTAAAGAAGATGGCAAAAGGGCTTGGAAATATCATGAAACAGGCGCAGCAAATGCAAGCAAAAATTGCTCGGATACAGCAGGAACTGGAGACAAAAGAGCTTGAAGTTACCGCTGGTGGCGGGATGGTTACTGCCCGTGTCAATGGTAAGCAGCAATTGCTCGATCTTAAAATTGAAAAAGATGTTGTTGATCCAGAAGATGTTGAGATGTTGCAGGATCTGGTTATGGCTGCAGTTAATGAAGCGATTAAGCAGAGTCAGGATATGATTCAGCAAGAGATGAATAAAGTGACCGGTGGAATGAATATTCCCGGGATGTTTTGATCGTAGCGACAATTTTTACCTCTCTATGTTTTTTAGTGAAACTAAAATTGTTTGTTGAGAATAGATTTTGCGGTTGAGATTATCTCTATCGGTGTGGTAGTATTGTTTTTGGTAAGACCAATAGACCAAAATATTTTTGATGAAATTGTACATTTTTAGTGTCCCTGAAAGTAGCAGTGTTGGACGTTAAACTGTTGGATTTAGGAGAAATTTCATGTTAGGCTCCCTCCCATCTTTCGCCCGATTAGAGGCTGAGCTGGGCAAGCTTCCGGGCATTGGCAGAAAAACAGCGGCTCGTTTGGCTTTCCATCTTTTGCGGACATCGGAGCACGATGTTGAAGCTTTAGCTGCAGCATTATTAGAGATGCGTCGCAAGGTAGGTTTTTGTCGGCGTTGTTTTCATATCGCCGAAGCTGAGCTGTGTCAGATCTGTAGTAATTCGGTTCGTGACAATCAACGCCTTTGTATTGTGCAGGAACCGCAAGATCTCTTGGCGATTGAGCGAAGTCATTCTTATGCAGGACTCTATCATGTTCTGCATGGGGCACTGTCGCCGCTGGACGGTATCGGTCCCGATGATCTGAAGATCCCCCAATTGTTGCAGCGGTTGGAGCAGGAGCCAATTGAGGAAATTATCTTGGCTACCAATTTTACCGTTGAGGGTGAGGCTACTGCACTGTACCTGGCTCGACTTTGTCGGGAAAAGAATATTAAGGTGACCCGGTTGGCACATGGAATCCCGTCCGGTAGTGATCTTGAATATATTGATTCTGGTACGGTACAGCATGCAGTTACCGGTCGGCGTGAATTTTGATCCGAGGAGCCTGTTGGACTTTGCGAATCGTAGTAGATTCTTGTAAAGCCCGACTGACTCCTAGAATAAATAGTTCGCAGGTTGAAAGTTGTAAATATAGTTTATTCCGTTACGATTAACAATTAACCCACTGTTTAGAGGAGGTACGTATGTCCCGGAAGATGGTCAATATTGACGGCAATTCGGCTGTGGCGCATGTTGCACATGCGACCAATGAGGTCATTGCTATTTATCCCATTACCCCGTCATCGGTTATGGGGGAGATTTCTGACGCCAAGAGTGCTGTTGGTGAGAAAAACATCTGGGGAACTGTCCCCTCAGTTGTTGAGTTGCAGTCCGAAGCTGGTGCCGCTGGTACTGTGCACGGTGCTTTGCAGGCTGGTGCCTTGACTACAACCTTTACTGCTTCACAGGGATTGTTGTTGATGATCCCCAACATGTTTAAAATTGCCGGTGAGTTAACCCCGACAGTTTTTCATGTTTCGGCTCGTGCTATTGCTGCTCAGGCGTTATCAATTTTCGGTGACCATTCTGACGTTATGGCTTGTCGGTCCACCGGTTGGGCACAACTCTGTTCCAACAATCCTCAGGAAGTTATGGACTTTGCCCTGATTTCGCAGGCTGCTACATTGGAGTCACGGGTTCCTTTCCTCCATTTCTTCGACGGTTTCCGTACTTCATCAGAAGTACAGAAGATTGAAGAACTTACTTTTGACGATATGCGTCACATGATCGATGAAGATCTGGTAACGGCTCATCGTCAGCGTGCCCTTACTCCGGATGCACCGGTTCTCCGTGGTACGGCACAGAATCCCGATGTCTATTTCCATGGTCGTGAGTCAGTAAATTCTTTCTATGCGGACTTGCCAAATCTGGTTCAGGCACAGATGGATAAGTTTGCCAAGCTGGTTGGTCGTCAGTACAACTTAGTTGATTATGTCGGTGCTCCCGATGCTGAGCGCATTGTTGTAATGATGGGTTCTGGTTGTGAAGCGATGGAAGAGACGGTTAATTATCTGGTTGGTCAGGGTGAAAAAGTTGGTCTGATCAAGATCCGCCTGTTCCTCCCCTTCCCGATTGAGCAGTTCTGTAAAGCGGTTCCAGCGACCGTTAAGCAGATTTCTGTTCTTGATCGTACCAAAGAGCCTGGTTCCATCGGCGAGCCACTCTATCAGCTTATCCGTACCGCTATTGGCGAAGGCATGGCTGACAAGTTTACCAACTTCTCCGGTTATCCGAATATTGTCGGTGGTCGTTATGGTCTCGGTTCTTTCGAATTTAATGCTGGGATGTGTAAAGGGGTTCTCGATAACCTTTCTGCTGCTAAACCAAAAAATCATTTCATTATCGGTTTTGAAGACGATATTATGAAAGAAAGCCTTGAGTTTGATAAAAGCTTTCAGGTTCCTTTTGATGGTTATGCGGCGATGTTCTTTGGTCTCGGGTCTGATGGTACTGTTGGTGCTAACAAAAACTCGATCAAAATTATTGGTGAATGTACCGATAACAATGTTCAGGCCTATTTTGTTTACGATTCAAAAAAAGCGGGAAGCATGACTACTTCCCATTTGCGTTTCGGTAAGCAGGAGATTAAAACTACTTACCTTATTTCCGAAGCAGATTTTATCGCTTGTCATAACTTCTCGTTCCTGGAGAAATACGACATGCTTAAGAGTGCTAAAGAAGGGGCAACTTTCCTTCTGAATGCCGCTTTTAGTAAGGATGAAGTTTGGGGTCATCTGCCCAAATTGGTACAGCAACAGATTATCGATAAGAAGCTGAAGTTCTACGTTATCGATGGTGTAGCATTGGGTGAGAAGATTGGTCTTGGGCCACGTATCAACGTCATCATGCAAACTGCTTTCTTTAAGATTTCGGGTATTATCCCGGTTGATCAAGCAGTAGAGCAAATCAAGGATGCAGTAGTAAAGTCGTACGGCAAAGCGGGTGAAAAAGTTGTCAATATGAACAAGCAGGCCGTTGATGAAGGTCTGATTAATATTGCCGAAGTAACTGTACCGGCTACTGCTGATAGTGCTATTGCGATGAAAACCGGTCAATGGGATGGTTACTCTGATGTCGTCAAGACGACTCTTGGCCCGATCATTGATGGTTTTGGTCACGAACTACCACTTTCTGCCATGCCTGCCGATGGTACTTTCCCAACTGGAACCGCTTGTGTTGAGAAACGTAATATCGCCGTAACTATCCCGGTTTGGGAAGAAGACCTCTGTATTCAGTGTGGTATCTGTTCTTTCATCTGCCCTCATGCCGCTATTCGGATGAAGATCTATGATGAAGACAAGTTGGATGGTGCGCCAGAAACGTTCAAATCATGTGCACCACGCGGCAAAGGGTTTGAAGGTAAGATTTATACTCTACAGGTAGCTCCAGAGGATTGTACCGGTTGTGGCGCTTGTGTTTACAATTGCCCTGCCAAGGATAAGAAAACTGAAGGTCGCAAGGCGATCAACATGACTTTCCAAGCACCTTTGCGTGACGCTGAAGCAGAGAATTTTGAGTTCTTCCTCAATCTGCCAGATACCGATCCGGCACTGATTAATCGTGCCACTCTTAAGGGTACTCAGCTGTTACCACCAATGTTTGAGTTCTCCGGTGCTTGTGCCGGTTGTGGTGAAACCCCGTTTGTTAAGCTGTGTTCTCAGCTGTTTGGTGACCGGATGCTGGTAGCAAATGCCACCGGTTGTTCATCCATTTACGGTGGCAACTTGCCGACTACCCCGTGGACCACACGTAAGGATGGTCTTGGCCCGACCTGGAGTAACTCTTTATTTGAGGATACTGCCGAGTTTGGTTTTGGTATGCGTCTGGCCGTTGATAAAATGACCGCTTACGTTAGAGAATTGCTGCAGAAAAATATTGCTTGTGATTGTGCTGCCTGTAAAGGTTCTGCTGATTTGAAACAGCAGGTTCTTGATGGTGCTCAGGATAGTCAGGAAGCAATTGAAGAGCAGCGCGCCCGGGTTGCTGAACTTAAGGCAATTATCGAGAAATGTACCGATGCAACTGCCAAGCCGATTCTGGTAAACATCAACTACCTGGTCAAAAAGTCAGTATGGGCTCATGGTGGTGACGGTTGGGCTTACGACATTGGTTACGGTGGCCTCGATCACGTTCTCGCTTCTGGTGAGAACATCAATGTTTTGGTTATGGATACCGAGGTTTACTCCAACACTGGTGGTCAGGCTTCCAAGGCGACTCCGATGGGTGCAGTAGCGCAGTTTGCTGCTGGCGGCAAAGTTCAACCAAAGAAGGATCTGGGAATGATCTCCATGTCCTACGGCAATATTTATGTTGCCAAGGTGGCGTTGTCTAACCCGGCTCAGGTAGTTAAGGCGTTCCTTGAGGCTGATTCCTATGATGGTCCGTCACTGATCATTGCTTACACTCACTGTATCGCTCATGGTATCGCCATGGACAGTGCGATTGAAGGCTGTAAGCAGGCAGTTGCTTCTGGTCACTGGCCGCTGTATCGTTACGACCCACGGCGTTCCGCAGAAGGTAAAAACCCGCTGCAACTCGAGAGTAAGGATCCAACTATGTCCTTCTCCGATTACGCTATGAAGCAGAATCGTTACAAAATTTTGAAGAAGATCAACCCCGAAGCGGCTGAAACGCTGATGGGTCAAGCCGATAAGATTACGGCTGATCGTTATGACATGCACAAAAAGCTTGCCGCCATGGAGTTTGGTGACGACAAGTAAGGCTGGTTTATTACAGCTGAGCTAAAAATGCCCCCGACATTAAGTTGTCGGGGGCATTTTTTTTGGTGGGATCAGTTCGCAAACCTATCCCACCATTCTAATAATTTGACATGACCGGTAAAAATATGATAATTCAGTCAGCAATTAATTTATCG
>DAOWKG010000020.1 GCA_030639985.1 Desulfuromonadaceae bacterium | reverse complement strand
GTTTACGCGCCTTCTTTTCGAGCGATGACACTTGAAACTGAACATCTTGTAATTCAGCTAGGATTTCATCGGCTTGCTTCTGGTTGCTGATAGCAAACTTAGTCAGCTTTTTGCCATCGCAAGAGTGGAGTTTGGCGTCGAGTTGACTGTCGGCAAGGTTGGCAAGAATTGCTTCAATGCTCCAGTATTCACGGGGTTTGAAGGCATCAATCTCATCTTCACGTTCACAGATAAGTCGTAATGCTACCGACTGTACCCGCCCGGCTGATAAGCCATAGCGAATTTTTTTCCAGAGGAATGGGGAGAGATTGAATCCAACTAAATAATCAAGAATTGACCGCGCTTGTTGAGCATCAACCATGTCACGATCAATTGATCGCGGTGCTGCAATTGCAGCCGAAATGGCAGTTTGGGTGATTTCGTTAAAGGTTACCCGTTTGACGACTGGCTTCTTCCCGTTTTCATCAATTCCAAGTGCTTCAAGTAAGTGCCATGCAATCGCTTCTCCCTCGCGGTCGAGGTCAGTTGCGAGAATCAGTTCAGTGCTTTTGGCAACCTCTTTTTTAAGTAGGCTGATGTGCTTAGCACTGTCTGGAAGGATTTGATAATTAGGCTTGAAGTTGTCTGCGGTATCAACCGAGCCTTGTTTGCTCGGTAGTGCCCGAACATGACCGTAGGAAGCAAGAACCTTATAGCCCTTGCCCAAAAATTTTTCGATGGTTTTTGCTTTCGCCGGTGACTCGACGATAACTAGTGATTGAGCCATCTGTTTCCTCTATGTGCCTCGCTTCCGAAAAAAAAGGAAGGGCTGATATGACAAAGGTTGTGCTGATTGCACAACTATACTGATTTTTAATGGTAGATACGATCCCAGTCGTTTTCCAGAAAACAGTCGATTTCCCGTAACCAGAGATTGTCCGATTGCGCTAGCAGCGTGATGATGGTGATCAACTTAATTTCCTTCTCTTCGACTGGATCTGTCTCTGCTTTTAGTACTCGGTCGATGATCTCTTCATGTGCTTCATCGGAGAGCAATCCCATGGCGCGAACTTTAACCAGGAATCCTCTCGCCGCAGTAGTTAGTGCCTGCTGTTCCGGTACACTATACAGGCGATAGGTGGGCAAATTTTGCATCTGCATATCTACTGGTGTATCGGGTTGGGGCTGCAGGGCAGTGGCTTCCATCCAGGCAAAAGCACCGTTGATTTCTTCGGTTTCAAACCCGGCTAACACCAACTCTGCCATCAGTTCCTGTTCATTTATCGGAGTTTCTTTCGCCCCCAGAACATACTGGGCGATCAGTTCGACTATTGTCATAACTCGTTCGCTCAAGGAACCTCCATAATACTTATATCAAAAGGAGTCTATCTAAGGCTTTGCAAAAATTACTGCAATCTGTCAAGTTCGGCAGACTACTAACTGCGAATATAGTTGTTGCCGGGCAGTGTTTGTATCCCGCCACGGAGCTCCAAGTCGAGTAAAATAGCGGAAAGCTCCATGGGAGTCAAGCCGCATTCACGGGCGATCCCATCGCTGTGACGGGGTTCGTGGCTCAGAAGTTGGAACACTTTAGCCGCCGCTTCATCAAGTTGATTGGCAAAATCATTATGTTTTCCCTGTTGCTGAATTGTTGGTTGCCCGGGCCAGAGAGAGCTGAGGATGTCGGTGGCGTCGGTGACCAACTGAGCCCCCTCTTTTAACAGCCTGTTGGTACCTTTGCTATTTGGGGTGTGTAATGCTCCGGGGATGGCGAATAGTTCACGTCCCTGTTCCAGAGCAAAATCACCGGTAATTAGTGAACCGCTTTTTTCGGCAGCTTCAACAATCAGGACTCCCTGACTGAGACCACTGATAATACGATTGCGACCGGGAAAATGGCCGGCCAGGGGTGGGGTGCCGGGAGGGTATTCGGTAATGATGGCATTTTCCTGTTGGATATCGAGGAACAATTTGCTGTTTTCTGGCGGGTAAATTTTGTCGATGCCGCAACCAAGAACCGCAATTGTTGCTCCCTTAGCGTCAAGGGCGCCACGATGGGCGGCACTATCAACTCCACGGGCTAAGCCGCTGACAATACAGATATTGTGACGTGCCAAGGTGGTGGCAAGGTCTCTGGTAAGACGTAACCCGGCACTGGTCGCACGTCTGGAACCAACAATGGCAAAACAGTCATTTGCAGGTAGTTTGCCACGCAGATAAAGGGCGGCTGGCGGGTCGTGAATTTCACGCAAAAGGGGCGGGTAGTTGTCATCCTGAAAACTTATCAACTGGACTTGTAACGATTCCAGTTGCCGTAGCGTTTGTTGATAATTACGGTCGTTTTCTGCGGGAACTTTACGGTAGAGCTTGTCGGCTACTCCTGCTGCTTGCCAATGGTGTGGCGGTGCATGGAGCGGAGCCGTGAAATTACCAAAATGGTGGTATAGTTTAAACAGGGCGACCCGACCAAGACCGGGCGTCAGGTGTAGTCTCAACAAATCTTGTTGTGCTGTGTCCATGGTTTTCCCCCTCACATATATAGATCAAGCTGGTGCATATAAAAAAGGGGATTGAAAATTTCAATCCCCTTTCGGTTTTATCTTTCGATCTCAGTTTAACGATCGATTTTAGTCAGTTACGACCGAAATGTTATCGCCGATAAAGGCAGCATCAGCACTTTTGATAATAATAGCTGCAGCAGTTTTTGCTTTGGTTTCGACAACAATGGCGGCACCAAGTACGGCGTCTGGTATTTGCACTGCACCGGCACGCTTAATAATTTCATCAGAGGCTGAGCGTGGTCTGGAGATGTAAAGAAGGTTGCCCTTAGCCAATCCGTCACTGTCCCCCAGATCGATATAAATAATATCGTTGGTGGAAAATGTCCCTTTGTGGTCACGGGCGGCAATAATGTAGCCTTTTTGATCGGTAGTACCACGTTGCAAGGTAATTTCCTGTTGCTGTGGAACATATTCAAACAGTTCCGCCCCACGGGTGATTTCCCGAAAGACACCACCAATTTTAGCAACAGCGGTGTTACCGCTAATTTCGGTAACTTCTAGAAAACCAAGGTTGTTCATCATGGTACCAACGGGAAGTTTGGTATGGGGGTGTTTGATCATTTCACCACGGTCATATAGCCCGTAGGTATCACCAATATTGACCTCGGATAGATTTTTCATCTTCAGAAAAACGATATCATGCTTGGTCAACAAGATGCGGTTATCTACCGAATCGACTAACAGTCCGAGTGGTTTTTCATCGGTAAGGATAAAGCCGTTGCAGGCTTCACCAGTTTTAACCGTAATCACTTCAGCAGCAGGTGCAGTTACCTCTGCTGTGGCAGCACTTTGATCCTTTGCTTCGGGATAGGCTGGAACTATCTGTAGCCGTCCATCCAGAATCTGGATTTTTTGCCCCGGAAAAATCAGATGGGGATTGGTGATGTCGGGGTTTTTGGCCCAGACGTTGGGCCAATAGTAGGGATCCTCAATGAATCTTTGTGATAGGTCCCAGAGGGTGTCCCCTTTTTTAATCGTGTAAATCTGTTCTTCGGCAGCAATTGCCGGGTTGGTTGTAACTGATACCAGTAAAAATACCAGTAGCGTTATCCCGCGCCAGAGTGTGTATGTCATCAGTTCCCTCTCAGACAGAGCTGTAACCGTTAATCGGTCGGTTCGGTGCTCCGGTAAAATTGTTGCGCTTCCTGGCTTTCTGGATAGTGGTTGCGCAATTGTTCAAGGACGTTGTCGGCTTGGATTGATAGCCCCTCCTGGCGGTATATCTGTGCCAGTAGCAGTAACGCTGCGGGAACTTTAGCTTTAGCTCTAGGATTGGTGGCAAGTTGTTGCAGATTTGCTTTTGCCCGTTTGCTATGCCCTTGAGACAGCTGAGCACTTGCTAACCAATAACGGGCATTTGGAGCATATAGATGATTGGGAAAATTGCTTAGGAAAGTCTCGAATCCAGCTTCTGCTGCTACTGGTCGACTTGCCGCTAAATGGGAAAATGCGGCTAGATAAGATGCTGCTGATGCCGCAATTCCGGCAGCTTCATTTTGCTCGTAGCTGTAATTGATTGC
Organism: Desulfuromonadaceae bacterium; assembly: GCA_030639985.1. Lineage (GTDB taxonomy): Bacteria > Desulfobacterota > Desulfuromonadia > Desulfuromonadales > Geopsychrobacteraceae > Desulfuromusa. The sequence continues at coordinate 1,375 of DAOWKG010000020.1, read as the reverse complement.
CAACTCAGCTGGTTTTGTATTTGTTGGCCGACTCAGTTTTGTCGAGTTTTCATGGTTTTGTGCCGAAATAATGTTTTTATCGATTAACTGCTGTTGCAGTTGTTTCACTTGTCGCTGCAGTGATTCGATCTGGGTTGTATGTAGCTGCTGTTGTTGCTGGAGCTTTTGTAGATTTGTATTTGCTACCCGGGACGGGACTTGGGCTGTCGTCTGGACACAGGCCCCGAGGAGAAATACCAAGCCCAATAAGGGGGTAAGTTTGTTGGTCAGAAACGGGTAACGGCATCTCATGGCAGGACTGAACTCCATACGGTCAAATAGAATAAACGTAATAATAGAACAATAAATACTAATCTGTAAAAATTATAGCCTTATTAGCAGGTTGTCAAGCTGGAAAGATGAGAATGTTCCAAAAAAGCGCATTGCCGACTATTTTTGTTGGGGTTTTTTACTGCTGTTTGCAAAGTCAGCCGGGATCTTCGTGAGCAAATTCAGATAACGTTCAGAAGTCAGATTGATTCCTCTGGAGGTGGTGTGGTGGTGGAGAAAATCTTCCAGTTCCGCAATTTCCTCTGCGGGTAAATTTTGGTAGTTGGGCAACTTATTAGTGAAAAAGTCGGTATTATCGGTAAACAGAAAATCGACAAAAAAATTGTGGGTAGGATGCAGTACCCAGCCATCCAGATTCTTCATCGCTGCAATTGCTGCTTGTTTTTCGGTAGTTTCATCGCCGCTTCCGGCACCAAATCGTTGTTTTGCCTCCAAAAATGAACCGCTATCTCCCGGCTCAACCACCACTATTTTACCGTTGTCGCGGAGCAAACTGCCCGCATGTTGCAGATGGGTGGTCATCATATCCATTGGAATATGGTGCAAAGAAAGGGTGTAGATAACGATATCAACAAATTTTTTTGCAAGGTCGGGAATGCCATCGGGGGTGTGAATAAATTCAACATTCGTGGCAGTTATATTCTTTTTTGCTTGCTCAAGCACCGCTGCATCGAGATCGGTCGCTACCATCTGTGCCGCAAGCTTTGCCATATCAACCGTCATTCGGCCGCTGCCACAACCAATTTCCAGAATTGTCGCACCGGTTAAGGGGGTGCAGGCATCGATTGCCTGGATGTATTTGTTGTCGGGATCAAGCTGCATTCACGTAACTTTCTTGGACATTTGTTCATGGTTCTTTTCTTTTTTCTGAATTATACCGATTAAGACTCATATTTCAATGGCTTGTTGCTAATGATTTTCCTGTTACATCTGTTTATGGTTTACATGGTTAGGGTTTTTCTTGGGACATTAGTTTCGTTAGCCCTTTATTCCTGCCCTGATTAAGTCAACCGGCCTACATCTGTTATAATATAGCAATGAGACG
>DAOWKG010000260.1 GCA_030639985.1 Desulfuromonadaceae bacterium | reverse complement strand
GTTCAAGCAGCACGGGTTTCTTACGGGGATGGCACCAAAAAGGTATCCGAAGACCGAGCTTTGATCCGTTACCTGTTGCGTAATCATCATACCACCCCGTTTGAGATGTGCAGTTTGAAACTTCATGTTCGGGTACCGATGGATACTTGGCGACAATGGATTCGTCACCGGACTGCTAGTGTTAATGAATACAGTACCCGTTATTCTATTGCCATCGATGGCGCCCAAATGACCAAGCCCGAGCAGTGGCGCCAGCAAGCACAGGACAATAAACAGGGCAGTGCCGGTTTTTTTGACCCGGCTGCTGGCAGTGAACTTTCAGCGGCAGAGCAAAATCTCCATAGCTTGTCAAAGCAAGTTTATCGGGATCGTCTTGAACGTGGCGTAGCAAGAGAGCAAGCCCGGAAAGACCTCCCCTTAAGTACCTATACCGAAGCATTTTGGGAGATGGATCTCCACAACCTCCTCCATTTTCTCGCCTTGCGGATGGATCCCCATGCCCAATTAGAAATTCGTCGCTATGCCGAAGCGATAGGTGAACAGATCGTCAGTCGTTGGGTGCCGCTGGCGTGGGAAGCATTTAAAAATTATCGTTTTAACAAAATGACCTTGTCACAACAGGAACAGGAATTGTTAGCGTTGCTGGTTGGTGATAAAAAACAGGCTGCTACTGATTGGTGCCGTGAGCGAAGTTGGGTCAGGATTAAAGGTGGAAAACAGGTCTTGTCCCGTGAAGCGCTTGAATTTGCCGATAAAATAGCGGCATTGGGGCTGACACCACCGTGGGAGAAGTAGCCTCTCCGGTAAAATCGGTCTGGTTGCACTGTTCGTAAACTAAAACATGCAAGGAATAGATATGAGAATTGGTGTGATTGTAGCGTTAATGGTGTTTATGTTGTTGCCATCGTCTGGTGCGTTTGCCGATTCCGGGTTGGTTGACAAGTTTACCGATGCTCAATTGGTTGAAATTTTGAAAGATGATGGCTATCGGGCGGTAGAGTTGTTGGAAGCCGGAGTGGTTTTTGTCAAAATTGACGGTTATTCATATGTCATAATAAATAATGAAAATGGAGATGTGCAGACCTACTATGCTCTGACGGGGGTAAGCTTATCATATGAGGATATCAATGAATGGAATCGGACCAAAGGGCTTTCACGGGCATATTTAGATGAAGAGCATGATCCAACTATCGAATCTGACTTGTTAGCAGATGGAGGTTTGACGGCTAAGCATGTAACTGAGTTTTTTCGAGTATTTATTGATTCGGTAGGTTCCTTTCGGGAATTTGTCCGAGTGTGCGATAAGGCTACCACATTGTCATCTCCCGAAATAAAGTAGCCCATTATACGGTAACCGCCAAAGCCCCATATCTATATTGATGTGGGGCTTTGTTATGAAAAATTGGTTACATATTCTGGCGGCACATATCTCTGTCATCTTGCCATATCATCAATAATTTAGATTGATTCTCCTTTAGCTTACAGTTCTAACCAAATTTGGTTCTCCGACCCTATTTCAGAAGCAACGATGACGATAGTAAATGATAGCTTTTCTATGGGAACTTGCTGAAGGTCTTTCTGTTCGTTGGAAAACTGCTAGACTGATATAAACGATAACATTTAGAGGAGGTCCCTGATGGTTGGCAATCCCTTTGATAGTGCTAAGACGCTGAATGTTGCAGGACGTAAGTATAAATATAATAGTCTCAAAGCTGTGACTTCTGCAGGTTGTGGAGATTTGGACCATCTTCCTTTTACCATCAAGATTCTACTGGAAAACCTGTTACGCAAAGAAGATGGTAGGGTGGTCAGGCAAGACGATATCAAACTGGTTGCTGCTTGGCGACCACAGCAGAAGCAAACTGGAGAAATTTCATTCAGTCCGGCGCGGGTATTGATGCAAGACTTCACCGGCGTTCCAGCAATAGTTGACCTCGCCGCTATGCGTGATGCTGTCGCTAAAAATGGTGGAGATCCAGCTAAAATTAATCCCCAAATTCCGGTCGATCTGGTTATTGATCATTCCGTCATGGTCGACCAATATGGAAATTCTGCTGCTTTAGCTGCCAACGTAGCAAAGGAACAAACGCGCAACCGTGAACGCTATGCTTTTTTGCGCTGGGGGCAGAAAGCTTTCGACAACTTCCGGGTGGTGCCGCCGGGAACCGGGATTTGCCATCAGGTCAACTTGGAGTATCTGGCGCAAACGGTTTGGAGTGAAAATATCGCCGGGGAAACCTGGGCCTATCCCGACACACTGGTTGGAACCGATAGTCATACCACCATGATCAACGGCC
>DAOWKG010000288.1 GCA_030639985.1 Desulfuromonadaceae bacterium | reverse complement strand
TGAGCTTTGGCCGCAATTAACAATGCTCCCTTTTTGAATGGTTGCAACTGTCCGTCGGGGGAACGGGTGCCTTCGGGGAAAATAATCACCGAAGTTCCCGCTTTGATCCGTTGGGCAGCGGCATTAATGCTACGCATCATTTTACGGCGGTCGGAACGATCAACCGGGATACAATCGATACATTTCATTGCCGCCCCAAACAATGGCACCCGAAATAACTCTTGTTTTGCCAACCAACTAAAACGGGTTGGCAAACTAGCATAAATTATTGGAATATCAAAATTGCTTTGGTGGTTAGAGACATAGATGGCTGGTTTATCAAGTGGGATATTTTCACTGCCGCGAATGATTATGTTTACCCCGCCAAGTCGAACACAGCACCTTGCCCAGAAACTGATGTATGAATAAGTCAGCGGACGGTTGAAAAGTGAAATAATCAGAGCCAAGATGGCCGAAAATATCGTCCAAGGGTAAAATGTTAAGTAGAAAAAAAATGTTCGCCCCACCAAAAACCTCCAAGGAAATATATTAATCTCACATGATACTGATTTATTGGGGAGTTCGTCAAATGATTACGAAAATAGATTTGGTGGAAATTGACTTTTCGTATGTTAACGAAACGTGTAGTATGGCGGTTCTTAAAACCATGATTTATGGAACCGTTCTCTCAATTCACATTTTATCCTTTTAAGGGGAGGTATATATGTCGGTAAATAAAGTTATTCTGGTTGGTAACCTGGGTAAGGAGCCAGAATTGCGCTATACTCCATCAGGTACGGCGGTTGTAACATTTTCACTGGCGACGACCGAACGCTATAAAGATCGTGACGGCAATAAACAGACAAAAACTGAGTGGCATAATATTGTTGCCTGGCGCCAATTAGCCGAAATTTGTGGGAAATTTCTTCACAAAGGCAAGCAAATATATATCGAAGGTAAAATTCAAAACCGCTCTTATGATGATCGTGACGGCAACAAGCGTTATATCTCAGAGGTGGTTGTTAACGAAATGCAGATGCTTGGTAGCCGTGATGATAACCAGCAAAGCGGTGGTAGTTATGGCGGTGGTCAAAGTCAGAATCAAGGTGACCAGAACCAAGGCAACCAAAGCTACAATCAAGGGGGGCAAAATGGTGGTCAGGCACAGCGACCAGCCCAGAATAATCAGCAGAATAACCAGGGACAAAACAGTGGCTTTGCTGAGCCGGTGTTCAACCCTGATGATGAAATTCCATTTTAGGTCCTACCTCCACAGTAATTGTAACAATTCCTTCTCGAGCCCGCTTTTTAAGCGGGCTTTTTTGTTTTTGTAGTGTTCTTGAGTTGTATTGGATATCTGCATCGAAGCTGATCTAGTGGAATTCAACGCGGCTATGTGCCGATTGTGGCAGGGGCCCATTTGAGGATGAGTTCAGGTGGCCATTCATTCTCTATGGCCTTAATTGCTCGAGGAGCGTGTCTGAAGCTCGGGGATCCGATTGGTGGGTTGCTCAGGGCACGCAAACTGGCACGAACCGATTTTGAGAGCGAGTCTAAATTGTAACCGCCTTCAAGGAGGAAGAGAAGACGGGCGTCAATTGACTTCGCAAAGTGGCTCAGGGCCTGCGTTATGGCGTAATAACCGGCAGTGGTGATGTTTGTCTGGCTGATGAGATCATCTTCGTGTGCATCGTAACCTGCAGAGACCAGGATAACTTGAGGTAGATAGTTCTCCACGACGTTTTGTACAATGGTGCCAAAAATGCAGCTGTATTCTGCATCACCAAATTGTGGCGGCACCGGAATGTTGATGTTGTAGCCAAGGCCCTCACCTTGACCGATTTCTATACTTTTTCCGGTAAAGGGAAAGAGGTTGTTCTGGTGGATGGAGAGAGTGAGTACCTGATCAGTTTGGTAGAAGATATCCTGGGTGCCGTTGCCGTGGTGGACATCGAAATCGATAATCAAAATGCGGCTTAACCCATGTCGGTCAATCAGGTGTTGAGCTGTCATCGCAATGTTGTTGAAAATACAGAAGCCGGTCCCCCGTCCGATTTCGGCATGGTGTCCAGGAGGCCGGACCAATGCGAACCCACTGTCGATTTCACCGGTCATAAGTATATCTGCCAGCGCCAGACACCCGCCAGCAGAGAGTCTGGCAACGTGTGGGGATTCTGGGGTCAGATAGGTGTCGGCATCGTAGCTGTAGGGGTTGGGATTAACCGCATGATCCAGAATTTGCCGCAGGTAGAGCTCGGAATGAACCCGGCAGATTTCCTCATCGGATACCGCCCGCAAAGGGTAACAAACCAGTTGGCTGAGTTCCGGCTCTTGCTCAATGTCCAGATAGAGTCGGCGAACCCGTTCCGGACACTCTTTGGTGACAGTCTCAAGCCGGTGCTCAAAAAAACAGGGATCCTGGATAATGCCGATTTTTTTTCCGCTCATGCGTATCCCAAGAGTTGATCGTCATATTCCGGGCGCGTCAACCGATACACCCGACCCTGCCGTTGAACCTTTTGATCTTCGTAGGTTTGCACATCGGTCAGGGTAAAGCCCAGCTTTGAAAGGCAACGTTGCTCCGGGGTATTGTCGATGTCAGTGAACATTTCGACGGCGTTGTAGTGCCTTTTGGTAAACAGGCAATGGATGAGTCCGCGTTGGGCTTCGGTTCCAAATCCCTGCCCACGAAACTCTGGTTCCGCAACTTTTAGAGCGACCATTACGGTAGTACGATCATTGGGCTTCTGCCACCAGCGGATCGTCCCTAATGGATGGTTTTTTTCTTTGAGTTCAATGATCAAGGTTTTGGAGTGATCGTTCCAATAAGTGTTATTTTTCCAGCGTTCATAGCAATCTTGATAGGAATGCTTTTCGGGCGAAAGATATTTCCCGTGGGCGGCCTCTGAAAAACTCCAGTCCGAAAGCAGTTCCAGATCCTCTTCCATGATTTTACGTAATCCCAGTCGGGTAGTAAAAATACGATCCATATCAGCTCCGTTCAAGTTTCATCCCAAAGCGATCCTCACCCAGAAGGTAGGTAGCATCACTCAACAACAGTTGTTCCATCGATTGGTCTGCAAGTGAACAACGGAACCCCCTGCAGGCACGCGGCCGGTAGTGGTAGATTTTACAATTGTACTTGCCGTTGACCTTTTGCAGAAACATACAACCCTTGCCATCGGGGTGGATCATGTGGATATTCTCTTTCCCTTTGGCTTCCTCGACCAGATCTTTCATACTTTTTTCACGCAGATCGTTGAGACGAACCATAACCCCGATCTCAGCTCCGAGTGCCCGGAGCCGGTCAATTTCATCCGGCTCCAGAAGCACTTTTCGGTATGCTTTACAACAAGTGCCACATTGGCGACACTCCTGAAACAGTGTATCCAGATGGTTGGTGGATAACTTGAAGTTGCTCTTATCCATTATGCTTCAGCCAGTTTTTTTACAGCGTCCATCAGATCGTTAGAAGATACCTCCAACGATTCCATCGAATCACCGGTTTCACTTGCTTTTTTCCCGACTTCCTCGGTCTTTGAGCGATTTTCATGGGAGTTTTTAACGACAACATCGAGTGTT
>DAOWKG010000152.1 GCA_030639985.1 Desulfuromonadaceae bacterium | reverse complement strand
GAGTGATTAAGCCGGGATGGGCAAGGATATCTGCTCCCGCTTTGATTGCGGCCAGATTGGTTCCCGGCATCACCGGTTCGACAATTGTTTCGCCGTGGACGACAATAATCTCAGCACCGTTATCCCGAGCCAGTTGCAAAACTTCAGCAATAGCTTGTGGTGGCACATGGGTCAATTCTACCCCCGCCAAAACCTGCATATTGTTGGCAGCACCAATCTCGTCCACCACATCAACGATATTTTCAAGCAACCATTTAACATTAGTCTTATCGGCATGATCGGTAATTGCCATGGCTCTGTAACCGGCAACAGATGCACGTCGCACCAGTTCAGTTGCTACCAGTTGACCGTCACTGAAAAATGTATGGGTGTGTAGATCGATCATATTTATCTCCTCAAGTCATACGCCGAGTACTCGGCGGCAAAAACCATCCTTGTTTTTCTTGCTATATTCTATCACCAATATGGGAGTTTCGATGCGACTCATTAATTTTTACCGAAACAATTTTACCGATTAAATCGCTTGTACCGGTAAAATTAACAATCCGATTTGTTGTAGTTCGCCCAAACATCTGACTTTCACTCCGGCGGCTTTTTCCTTCCACCAAAACCGGCAACACTTGATCGATATCGGTCTGCCAGATAGCAGTACTGGTCTGCTGCTGCAATTGGAGCAAGCGATCAAAGCGCTGTTGTTTCTGCCATGCCGATTGGTCATCAACCATTTTAGCGGCAGCCGTTTCAACCCGAGGAGAATAGAGGAACGTATAAGCATCAGCGTAACCGACCTGCTCCACCATATCTAAAGTTGCCTGAAAATCATCCTCAGTTTCACCGGGAAAGCCGACTATAATGTCGGTGGTTAAGCGGATATCGGGGCAGACTTCTTTTAAACGGTTAACTTTGGCAAGATAATCATCCCGAGTATAGCCACGATTCATCAATTTAAGAATCCGATCCGAACCACTTTGAAATGGTAAATGGATATGGTTACACAGTTTGCCCACCGAGCCAAAACAATCGATCAGATCAGCGGTCATATCTTTAGGATGTGAAGTTGCAAATCGGAGTCGCTGCAAACCATCTATGTCGTTTAGCCGATGTAGCAACTGGGCAAACGAAATTTCTTCAACATCTTTCACGCCATACGAATTGACATTTTGACCAAGGAGGGTCACTTCACTCACCCCTTGACTCACCAACCCTTGAACTTCAGCAATTACTTCATCACTGGGACGGCTGATTTCCCGACCACGCACATGGGGAACAATGCAATAGGAACAAAAGTTATCACACCCTTGCATGACGGTAACAAAACGGTTCACAGACTCCTGAAAGGTTCGCTCTGGAAACAAGTTAAGGCGGGTTTCACGATCTTGAAAATCGGTTGCACTCCCACGTTGACAGTTTTGTTCTGCCTGCTTCACCAGTTCTGGCAAGCGATGGATATTGTGGGTCCCAAATACCAAATTGAGAAAAGGGACCTTTGCCAACATTTTTTCACCTTCTTGCTGGGCGACACAACCACCGACCCCGATAATCAAATCTGGGCGTTTATCTTTTAATGGCTTGAAACGACCCAAATGACCGTAAACCTTACGTTCTGCTTTATCCCGCACCGAGCAGGTATTTAACAGAATCAGATCAGCCTTTTTTGCCGAATCAACTTGGGTATAGCCATTTGCCGACAACAATGCAACGATCTGCTCAGAATCGACAATATTCATCTGGCAACCAAAAGTTTCAAGGAAAAAATATTTATCCATTTATGCTTTACTCACATTTTCTGGTAGGTGTTCAAGAAAGTTTTCGGGATATTCGAGGCATTCCAACACAACCGGGGTAGTTCCATGGAATGATAAACGAATACTGGCTAGATTTTGGCCAAAACGCTTCTGTTTGTGCTGTTTATAATCGGCCAACTGATAACTGATAGTTTTACCGCCAAACAGCCGATTACGAACCAATAACCGCTGATCCGTGAGGGCATAAAAAATCTTTTCCCAACGCCAGCGTGCCAGAATCAACTGTCCCGGGCCGACAAAAAATGCCGCAATAGCAAGCAGCAACGGGGCAAGTGCCAGTAACCAGGAATAACCTTGGGATCGTACCAGTTGGATTCCAACCATCAACCAGAAACTACAGGCAATAAACAATATGGTGCCAATGGTTGCTTGCAACCAATGACGAAAAGTATAGCAGCGTGGTGCTGGACGACCTTGCCACCGAATAGTTTCATCATCATTTAACGACCATTGATAATTGACATTACTCATCTTCACATTCTCCTAAAACAGACTACCCCACAAAAACTAATCTTAAAATTGTTGCATACTACAGTTCTGACACCTATAAATGGACTATACATTGAGCGACAAAAAATCCAACCTTAAAAGGAGTGCGGATGCTTACAAAAGCGGATGCTGCAAACCTACTAATAATTGCCCGTGAAGCTATTGTTCATCAAATAAATGGAGGTGATTATAGCCCGACACCGAGAGAAGAAAAAGCCCTCAATGAACGTTCTGGCTGTTTTGTGACAATTAAACAAAATGGCAATTTGCGTGGTTGTATCGGTAATTTTCAATCTCACCAACCACTGTTTCGTGAAGTCGCCATTATGGCAGTCGCTGCTGCAAGCGAAGATCCCCGTTTTCAACCGATGACTCAAGACGAGCTGGATAATTTCAACCTGGAAATCACCGTCCTGTCGCCCTTAGAAAAAATCGACGACACCAATCAGATAGAGGTTGGTACCCACGGAATTTACATAGAAAAAGGGATCAATCGGGGGGTATTGCTACCACAGGTAGCAACAGATTATAACTGGGATCGAGAAACTTTTTTACAACAAACTTGTATAAAAGCAGGCCTACCAGAAACTTCATGGCAATCACCAGATGCCGATATATACATTTTCAGCGGCCAGATCATTACGGAGTAATAACCGTTCCACTCCGGCAGCATTTTTTCCCGAAGCATTTGTTTTTAAAGTTTTTGGTTTTTTCGCCATTAGAGACGTTTACGTCTCGTTAGGCGATGAACCGCTCAACCAATTTAACGCACCACTACTTTCATCACACCCATAATCAATATCGAAGCGTTACAACGAAGCAGACAACTATTTGCAGAATCCCCCATTGAAATATCGTAGCAACTCTCGCGAAAGAAATTAAAAAGAGTTTCTTTTGCTCTCGTTTTCTTTGCGATCAAAGAAATGAAGTCGGCTGTCGGTCCGAAAACCGACGGCCTTAATATTTATTAGTCATCATACCGCAAAATACTTCGCCTGTGGATGATGCACCACAATAGCCGAGGTACTCATCTCAGGTACCATTTCACACAATTCAGTCAAACTGACACCTATTTTATCCGCCTGCAACAATTCGAACAACGGCTTGTGAGCATCCAAATCGGGACATGCCGGATACCCGAACCCATAGCGTGACCCACGATAAGGCTGAGCTGCGCCACCATTCTTGCCGGTATAGCCAGTTTGAATCCCCATCTCTACCCGCATCCGCTCATGCCAGTATTCGGCCAACGCATCGGTCAACTCAACCCCTAAACCATGCAGCATCAGATAATCGTGATAGCTATCCTGTTCGTATAATTCCTTGGTCTGTAACGCCAACTGCTCACCAATGGTCACAACAAAAAAGCCAACCTTGTCGCCCCCTTCAGCAGCCGTCCGGAAATAGTCAGCAATACAAAGTCCAGGAGCATTAGACTGGCGCGGGAATTTAAACGTTTTATTCCCAGCCTCACCTGCAATCAAGAGTTGCTCACCATCACTGACACAATCAAAATATCCATAAGTAACTTTTGGGTGCAGCCAACCAGAATCCAACGCCAATCGTTTCAAACGTTGGAATAGTGGCAATACCGTATTTTCTTGCAGCTCGGTATATTCTTCAGGCGACATTTTTCCGCGACGATAACCCCAACGACCACGAAATAGCGCCGCTTGATTGAGATAACCAAACAGAACTTCTGGATCGATATCGGTAACCAGTTGCTGACCGGTAAATGGTACCGCCGGTGGAGCTTCACCCCTCACCACCGCTTCCTGCTGTGATTTTTGACGAGCTGCCCCGGCAGTTTTCTCCTGCCACTGAGTTGCAACCAGTTTTCCAGCCTCAAACTCCCTAATTGCTTTTAATCCGGCAAAGGCATCAGCACAGTAAACTACCGGTTGCTGATAATTTGGAACGCAATCGACCGCCACAAATTTTGTCGTCAGTGCCGCACCACCAAGTAAAATCGGTTGTGACAATCCGG
>DAOWKG010000113.1 GCA_030639985.1 Desulfuromonadaceae bacterium | reverse complement strand
TTGGATCGTACAAATTCAGTTCCGGCTTCGGAGAAATCAGCTCCATGTTGGCTTCCCAAAAAGCATCGAGAGATCCGACATCACGCCAGTAGGCTAGCTGATTGGTCTCAGGATCACGGAAAGGGTAGGCATAGACTTTGTGATTATCGACAATAGTAGGGATAATGTTTTTGCCGAAATCGTGTTCAGATGTTGGATTTTTACCGTCTTTTTCGAGCAGGTCAAACAAGAAGTCGGTATTGAAAATATAATTTCCCATCGAAGCAAGGGTGGTACCGGGTTGTCCGGGAATAGGTGATGGCTGCTCTGGCTTTTCATCAAAACGCAAGATTCGACTTTCTTCATCGACGGTCATGACCCCGAAGTTTCCGGCTGCCTCTTCAATGGGAACTTCCAGACAGGAAACGGTCATGTCGGCGCCGGTGGCAACATGCTCCAGTAACATCGGCCGGTAGTCCATTTTATAGACATGGTCGCCCGAAAGAATCATCACATATTTAGGTTTTTCAGCGCGGATAATATCGAGATTCTGGTACACGGCATCGGCTGTCCCTTGGTACCACTCTTCGGAGAAGCGCTGCGAGGCGGGGAGTACTTCGACGAATTCACCTAATTCTTTTTTGAAATGGCTCCAACCACGAACCAGATGGCGAATCAGGGAGTGCGATTTGTATTGCGTGAGTACTCCGATGCGGCGAATCCCGGAGTTGACACAGTTGGAGAGGGGAAAGTCGATAATGCGATATTTGCCCCCGAAGTAGACGGCGGGCTTAGCTCGCCATTCAGTTAATTCGTGTAGTCTGCTGCCCCGTCCTCCGGCCAGAATCAGGGCAAAGGTGTCTTTGGTCAGGTGGCTTACATAACGGTAGACGATATGGCGATTACGATTGTCTGGCATGATTCCTCCTTGCAAATAGCCGATGTGATGAAAATTAAAGTAGCATCACAATAATAAAATAGTAGTTTAGCAGATTTATTAAACTTTTGGTTGCCGATTTAGATAAAGGAGTTTTTTTCACCAGCTGGCAATATAACGCTTGACCATGAGTGACTTAAAAGCTATCGTCATGTCTCTAAGTGGTTGATTTTACTTATATTTAACTTTTTTTTGTGTTGACGAAACTTTGTTCCAGTTTTAACTTCTTAAGGAGTGTGCAGATGAAAAAGATGATGATTTTACTGTTGATGATGGCATTGTGTCTACCAGTCAGTGGTATGGCGGGCGACAAAAAAGATCCATTGGCAGCTTGGCAACCAAAATTTGATCCGAGTGGGGCAAAATATACCTATATTCTTTCAAATGTATCTCATCCGGTTATTGAGGGGGTTGCTGCTGGCTACAAAATTCGTGACAAGGTCTGGGAAAAAACCAATGGGCAGATTTATGTCGACTTTCGACCGTTATCACAGTTAGGTGGCGAAAAAGATGTCATCAATAAGTTGAAGTTTGGAGCGGTTCAGGGGATGCTCAGTTCCTCGGTTGCTGCAGCGAACATCTCTGATCGGCTGGGGATTGTAAACCTCCCTTACGTTGTCGATACCTTTGATAAACTGGATGCTTTTAGAAGCGATCCCGAGCTTTGGCAGCCATTTGCTGAAGGCGCTCTTTCCCGTGGCATCCTTGTTGCCGACATTACCGGTTATGGTCCTTACGGTTGGGCGACCACCAGCCCGGTAAATAATATTGCATCAGCTAAAGGGGTCAACTTCCGGATTGCTCAGGCACCGGTAAATATGGACACCTATAAAGCCTGGAAGCTCAAGTTTACCGTACTGCCTTGGCCGGATGTGCCACAAGCGTTGCAAACTGGCGTTATCAGTGGCCTTGACCATACCGCTATCGTTTGTAATATTACCAAAAAATTCACTATCGCCAAACATTTTACCGAACTTAATTATGCGCAAGGACTATTTGTCCACTTGATCAATAAGCGTTGGCTCGATGAATTACCAGCAGAACTTCGGGCGACTTTTCTTGAAGTAATTGCTGAGGAAAGTGCTGCTAGTAGAGTTGCAACTCGGAAGCAGCAACAAGAACAGGTCGCTGCTGCTAAAGCTGCTGGGGTCCAATTCTATCAACTAACCGATGCTGAGATTGACCAGTTGAAAAAAATGGCTGAGCCGGTATTGGATAAGTGGGGACAAAAAATTGGTAGTGATTATTTAGCTAAGGTGCGGGCAAAGCTTGGCAGCTGATAGCTAAATCTGTATAATCGGCACGTTTTAAGGCCGGAGAGGACACTCGTGCCTTTCCGGCCTTAATTTTTGTTGGATGAGCAAAAAGTCCGACCTCTGGCGTTACAGCTTATTTTCAAGACCTCGACATACTGAAGTGTGTCTTCATCCTTGAAAATCATCTGTGCCTTGTAGGACGAAATTTTTGTTCATCCCGTTTTAACTGTTTCTATGAAATTCTATGAAAGAAACGAAATGTCATGCTGAAAAAAGCATTTAAAACCGTTGATCGTGGTTTCCTTTTTATTGAGGACTGGTCGCTGTTTATTGCCGTTAGTGTCGCCCTGTTAACGGCGATGGCAAATGTGGTTCTGCGTAAAGCAACTGATAATGTCAGCCTCTACTGGTCTGATGAAGTGGTTCGTAAGGTGATTTATTTCTCTACCTATATCGGTTGTGTCGCTGCTATTCGCAGTCGTTCCCTGATTCGAATAGATGCCGTACCGCAAATTTTTCCGGTATTGAAAAAACCACTTACATTGTTTTCCCATGTTGCAGTGCTTTTCTTTGCCGGAATTATGATTTATCTCGGTATGCAGATGACGCAAATGATGTTTCAGGATGAGTATGCTCGCACCACGACATTGCAAATTCCCGAATGGTATTTTTATGCCATTTTGCCTGTTATGGGGGTGATGATGTTTCTCCGCACTTTGGTCGTTATGGTTGAAGACTGGCGCGGTACACAAGATGTAACCGGGGAGTCATAACGATGGATAGCAGTTACCTATATGTTCTTGCCATCTTGCTTGGCTGTCTTGCTACTACCATTCCGGTATTTATGGCACTGTTTTTTGCCGGTACTTTCGGGTTGGTTTATCTCCTCGGCATCGATCCGCAGATTGTTATCGAAGTTCTCTATCGCAGTATGGATAAGTTTGCGCTGGTAGTGGTGATGTTCTTTGTCTTGTGTGGCAATATCATGACCACTGGCAGTATCGTTGCAAAATTGATTCGAACTGCCAATGTCCTGGTCGGTTTTCTCCCCGGTGGCTTGGCGATGGCGGGAATCCTTGCGTGTGGTTTTTTTGGCGCAATTTCGGGATCGACGGTGGCAACCGTTGTCGCAATCGGTGGCTTCATGATTCCGGCACTGATGGAAAATGATTACGACGAGCAATTTTCGGTCGGCATTATGACCACCGCTCCGATTCTCGGAGTTGTTATCCCACCATCAATTGCGATGATCCTTTATGCCATGGTCAGTAATGATCCCCTCGAAGCCCTGTTCTTAACCGGCTTTGTCCCCGGTTTGATGATCATGCTGGCAATGAGTCTTTACGCTTATTTTGTGTGTAAGAAGAAAGGGCTGAAAACAACGAAGCGCCCCAGTTTCAAAGAGGCGATGAATGTTGTCAGGGAAAGTATCTGGGCTCTGTTCTTGCCAGTACTTATTTTCGGTGGTATTTACTCCGGGATGTTTACCGCCAATGAAGCTGCCGTCGTAGCATGTTTCTATGCTTTTTTCGTCGAAATTTGTATCCATCGCGATATGAAATTACTCGATGTGAAACGGGTGATAGTTTCCTCGGCCGTGACTTCTGCAACCCTGCTGATTATTGTTGCCGGTGCTTCGGTCTTTGGTGAATATCTCACTTTTGAGCAGATTCCCAACAAGATTGCTACCGCAGTGGTTAGCAGTATCTCTTCACCTTGGGTTTTTCTGCTGGCGGTAAATGTTCTGCTGCTGATTATCGGCATGTTTATGGATATTATTTCCGCTACCTTAATCCTTACCCCGATATTTTTGCCGCTGCTCAGTAAGTTTGGTATCAATACCATGCATTTCGGTTTGCTGATGACTATAAATCTTGGCATCGGTTATTGCACCCCGCCGTTAGGGGTCAGTTTGTATATTTCCGGAGCAACCGTCAATCGAGATCTGGTTTATGTGTCGAAGGCAGTTATGCCGTTTTTGCTGATTCAGATTGCGATACTGATGGTCTTGACCTTCTGCCCCGATCTGGTATTGTTTTTACCTCGTTGGGTTTATGGTTAATCGCGGGTAATTTGAATCAGGAGGTGTCATGGCGGACAGTTTACGTGTAGAAAAAAGGGAAGAACCGGTCAGCCTCTTTATGGCTGATGGGATCATTTTTGATGGTCGCGTCCATCTGGCTCAATATGCAATGTATCATTCTGGCGAGCAGACGGTACTTGACTTGTTGATGGACAAGAACCCTTTCTTGCCCATGCATAGCCGCGGTGGTGAATTTCATCTGGTACAAAAAAAGATGATCAGTCACTTGCGCTGTGAGATTAATCTGCCGGAAGAACTGGAATATAGCGAAATGGAAGTACGGATCAGCTCTCCCGGCAACGAAGCGTTGCAAGGAAAGCTGAAAATTGACCGACCTGAAAATAGTATCAGATTGACCGATTATATAAATGGTGGTAACGAATTTTTCCCCCTGTTTTCGGGTGGAATTGCCTATCTGGTAAATCGCAGTCTGATTCGGGACATCGTCCAATTATAGTGACAGTTGGCAAGATTTAACTGCTAATCAACCACTAATAAAAAAGCCAGCCTTTTAAGGGCTGGCTTTTTTATTAGTGGTTGATTGAGGCGTCGGAGACAAACGCAATATTTTAATCGAGCAT
>DAOWKG010000189.1 GCA_030639985.1 Desulfuromonadaceae bacterium | reverse complement strand
TTCTTTTACGTCTTTGCATATGAACCTCTTGGTTTTTAATTACCGCTTTACAATTTATATCTCAATACTTAGAAATCTTATGCTGTTGTTCTGGTTAAAAATTGCTGTACCCGTTGATCCGTTGAGTTTTCCAGCAGTTGTTGCGGTGATCCCGTAGCAATAATAGTTTTTTCATCGGGATCAAGAAAAATTGAATTGTCACCGACGGCAAAAATACTGGCTAACTCATGGCTGACAATAACCACAGTAGCACCAAGGCTGTCACGTAATTCGAGAATTAATTCATCTAATAAGTGTGAACTGACTGGATCAAGCCCAGCTGAAGGTTCGTCAAAAAACAAGATTTTAGGGTCAAGAGCCATGGCACGTGCCAACCCGGCACGTTTGCGCATCCCGCCGCTGATTTCGGATGGATAGTAATCTTCGAAACCAGCCAATCCAACCAGGGATAATTTATAAGCTATCACTTCCTGAATTTGTTTTGGATTTAAATCGGAATATTCTGTTAATGGCAAGGCAATGTTTTCTGCCAAGGTCATGGAGCTCCAGAGGGCACCACCTTGATAGAGAACCCCGTTCTGACTGACAATCTGGTTTCGTTCTTCTATCGATGCTTGCCAGAGATTGACACCATTTATGAGGATATCGCCCTTGCTTGGCTCCATCAAGCCAACCAGATGCCTGAGTAGGGTACTTTTGCCACAGCCACTGCCACCCATAATGATAAAAACTTCGCCGTGGTTTACGGTGAAATTGAGGTCCTTCTGAATAATGATATCACCATAGGCCATGGTCAGGTTGCGAATGTCGAGATGGGGAACCTTGTCCATATTTAGATTCCTATCAATTGGCAGACAACGGTAATAACCGCATCAGCAACGATAATCAGCACGATTGATGTGACCACCGCACTGGTAGTGGCAAAGCCGACAGCTGAAGCACTGCGACCACATTGCAGACCCCGGAAACATCCGGCAGTTGCGACCAGAATACCGAAGACTCCGGCTTTAAAAATCCCGATACCAAAGTGTTTTAGCGGCACAAAGCTTTGAATTTGTTGGAAATATTGAAAAAAAGATATGTCCAGCATCGAGGCGCAGACAATGGCACCACCGACTATGCCCATGAAATCAGCATAGATACAGAGGAGCGGCATGGTGAAGCAGAGAGCCAATAAACGGGGGAAAACCAGAAATTCTATTGGTGAGATACCCATGGTTCTCATGGCATCAATTTCTTCATTGACCTGCATGGTGCCTAATTGGGCGGCATAAGCAGCTCCGGTACGACCTGCCATGATGATAGCGGTCATAATTGCCCCCATTTCTCTGGCCATACCCAGACCAACCAGATTAGCAATGAAAATTTCTGCTCCGAATAGCCGTAACTGTACCGCTCCGACAAAAGCAAGGATCATCCCGACCAGAACACTTATAAGGGTAACAATCAGCAGTGCTGATGGCCCAGCAGCTTCAATTTGAAAAAAAAGGTCTGAATAGCGGAACCGGGCACGGCCACGGATGAAATTTAAAAAACCAAAGCAAATTTCGCCGACAAAAGCGAGCAAATCACTCCAGTTACGATGCATCTCTACCGTTACATTGCCAATTCTAGTCAGAACCGGTTGTCCCAGAACTGTTCGGTGAGCCCCTTTGCGTTCCGGGACGGCGTATGCGAGTTTGAGTAATTTTTGAATTCCCGGCGGTAAAGTTTCTTGAGCCACCTGGATTTGATTTTTTTGACAGTTGTTGATCAGGCCAACCAGAAAAGTCATTAGACCACTATCCCAGTTATCTAGTTGTTTGCAATCGAAGGATAACTCTTGAGGTTGGCTTGGATAGATTTGTTGCAGGAGCTGATCAAGATCGGGAATGCCGCTGTGAAACTGCCAGTCGCCCGAAATTTGGAGCAGGATGCCTGCGGGATTGTCGGTAAGGTGATATTTAGCGGCGGTGTTTTTCATGCCCCTGTCAACCGATTAAGTCTGGTTCAAGTATTGTAACCTGATTGCGGCCATTATCTTTTGACATATAAAGGGCGCGGTCAACGGTTTCAACCAGAATACTTTTGGTGATACCGACACTATATTTACTGAACGTCGTAGCACCAGCGCTAACGGTGACGTAAATAAGTTGACCGTCTGCCAGGGTAGCGATCCCTTCGATGCAGCGTCTAAGCCGAGCTGCAAATACTTTTACTCCCGCAGCATTTGTTTCCGGTAAGATGACAGCAAATTCTTCGCCGCCATAGCGGGCAACAATGTCGCAGGGACGTACTGCATTGGTGACCGCTTTCGCGATATTCATTAGGACCAAATCGCCAGCTGGATGTCCGTAGGTATCGTTTACAACTTTAAAAAAATCAATATCGAAAAGGATCAGTGAAACAGATGATTGGTAACGGATGGCCCTGGCTATTTCGTTACTGAGACTTTCTTGAAAAAAACGGTGATTATATAGACCGGTAAGCCCATCTCGGTAGACCAGTTCTTTGAGACGGTTGTTGGCATCAAGTAGTTTTCGGGTAGCTCTTTGTGCTAGTTCTTTTGACTCTTTAATCTCAAGAATAAGTTGTTCACTGCTAAGATTTAGTTTAGCCAGTTCAGCATTAGCTTCCTGTAGTAACTGCGAATATGGTTTTATTTCATCTGGGTCAAGGTCGAAAGCAGCCAGAAGTTTATTACTTTTAATGGCTATGTTATCGAGTAGTTCGGCCGCCTGGACTTCATCAATATGGTATTGTTCCGCCATTTTTTGTTTTATTAATCGCGCTTTTTCTGCGCCACCAATCTTGGTGTAAATTGTAGAGAGATGATATGCGTATGAATTAATTTCGGCAGCTTTTTTAAATGTTTCCGGAGCTTGATCGGGTTGATGGTGGTAGAAAATAGGTATTGAGATCGAATCTGGCAAGTTCCAGCTCATCAGTAGGGCATAGCCAACCTGTTGGTGGTTAAATCCAAACTTATTGCTTTCCCGTTCTAAAAGATCGATATCAGAGGTATCTATTTCTGCCAGCAGTTTGTTGTATTCTTCCCCTTTGGTCATCGCAATGACCAGCATGCCAATATCTTGAAGCATTGCCGCGACAAAAATGTCATCGTCTTCATGGGATATCAAATGTGAGAACAATTCGGCCGCTACGGCAGTTGTAATTGAGCTTCTCCAAAAATAATTGAAATCGAATCCGATTAGTTCGTTGTCGCTAAATTCTGCGGCAATAACAAAGGACAGGGCTATATTTTTGATAATATTAGTACCAAGTACTGATACTGCACGGCTTATGTTGGTGATCTCGTTGCCGCAGGAAAATATTCCAGAATTTGCTACTTTCAACAATTTAGCAGCAAGTGCCGGATCTGCTGAGATGATTTCAACAAGCTCTGCAAGTGCCGAACCATCATTTTTGACTGCTTTTAATATTTGAACTGCTACTGCTGGCGGTGAGGGTAAATTAAGGTCTTCTTTAATTAGTTGCTGTAGATCGCGATACTTTTCATTTGTTTGCATTTTCATTTATCCCTTTGAGCTTTGATAAGGTTAGGGAGTATTTACTGCTGTTAAAGATCGTAATCCGATTGCGTCAGTTTAGATCGGATTGTAGCGACGGCGATAAGGCACAATGCATATATAAGCGATGTCTAGTGATAGCATCTTAATAATCTAACATGCTGTATTTAATCTGTAAAGGTTCGTCTAGAGAAAAACTTAATAAATATTTCAATGATATTTATAATAACTCAGAAATTTCAGTAACTAAGGTGTGGTTTGATTAGAATTTGAGATAAAGTTGCCGATAGCCGATAAGATTTGAGCTAATTCAGCCACGCGTGAGTTTTTTAAATCATGCTCATCCAGTTAACCTATGCTTCAATCAAATAAGTTTAAAATTACGTAAATGTTGAAGTAGTTTTTTTTGGTCAATAGGTTTGATCATATAGGCATCACATTGCTCTTTGAATGCAGTTATGACACTTTTGCCGTCACTTACTGAAGTGGTCATTATTATTTTTGCTATGTTATTCGGAGCTATTCCGGCTTTATTTTCACGTTCTCGAATTGCCTTGAGTGCCTCTTGTCCAGTCATTTCCGGCATTATCATATCAAGGCAGATCAAATCGTAAGGTGCGTTAAGTTCAGTTGCGTGATTAACTGCTTCAATGGCCTCTTGACCATTGACTGCTATATGGACTTCACCATATTTTTGCAGGGACGATTGCAAAATTAGGCGACTGGTGAATTCATCTTCGACAATTAAAGCCTTGAATGGTTGCATAGTGTTTCCCTGCATATAACCGTTGATTTTTAATCGTGTTCACAATGTAAATGTTTTAATTACTTTTTTCAATTGAAAAAAATGCTGTTCCAGTTCTGGCAGTAATTTACCCAGATTTTTATGCTTTCCAGATTTTCCTGCTTTTTCCATAGCTGATGCTACGAGTACTAATGCTTTTCCCCCTACGTTAGAGGCTGCCCCTTTAATTTTGTGCGCTTGTTCTCCAGCGGCTTGTCCATTATTTTGTTCTACCTGCGTTCGTAAAGTGGCAATTTGTTTGGGGATGTCATTAAGAAATTCATTCAGGATCAACTGAGCTAAATCGGTATCGTCCATCATGCGTTGTAAAAAACCAGTTTGGTCAAAAATCTCAGAATTGTTGGCTATTTCGATTTGGTTCGATTGTTCAACCGGGGCATTCCCTTTGGTAGTTTGTTCTATTTTTTTCGTCCCATCCGGCAACCATTTATGGATTACAGCAGATAATATAGTAGGATCGATCGGTTTGGTTACATAGTCGTTCATGCCAGCTTTAAGGCACCGATCTCGATCACTAGCCATAGCATGAGCCGTCATGGCAATCACTGGAATATCGTGGTTGATAACTGTTGTGTTAGGGGCACGAATCTGGCGGGTTGCTTCAAGACCATCCATGTTTGGCATTTGTATATCCATCAGGATCAGATCGTAGGCTATATCAGCCAATGCCAGCAGGGCTTTTGCACCATCATTAACAATGTCTACCCGAAAGCCCAGCTTTTTTAAAATCCCCACAGCGACTTGCTGGTTGGTGATATTGTCTTCTGCTAGTAACAGGCGAACATATGACTGTTTTATTGGCATGGCATTTTGTTCGGTTTGTTTATCTGTCTGCTTAAAGGAACTGCCATCACGCAGAACATTTTCCAGTGTCAGGTATAGGTTCTGAGCTATAACCGGCTTATTTAACACAGCGACAAAGCCGAGTTTCTGCAGTTGCTCTGTATCAACTCGTTGCCCAATCCGCACCATGATAAGCAACTGGATATTTTGTAGTGACGGATCAGCTTGAATGATCTGCCCCAGAGCTTCACCATCCATTCCCGGTAGATTTTGTTCAATCAAAGCCAAATCGTATGTTTCACCAGCATCTCTTGACTGGTAAAGAAGTTGGAGTGCTGTGATCGCATCATCTGCTATTGTGACTTGTGCTTTTGCAGAGCGACAGCGCTGTGCAATATTATCCAGACTGGCGGTGTTGGCATCTACAACCAGTATCCGTTTATTATCAAGTGCCGAAGGTATCTTTGGATATTGATCTGCTTCTGGTTGTACCGAAAATTTTGCGGTAAACCAGAATTCTGTCCCCTGATGGCCGTCACTATAAACACCAATTTCCCCGCCCATCAGTTCGGTGAGAAGTTTCGAAATGACCAAACCTAGACCGCTACCACCATATTTACGTGTAACCGATGAATCAACCTGAGAGAATTTTTGAAATAGTAATGATTGCTTCTCCTCAGGAATGCCAACACCGCTGTCCTGTACCCGGAATTTCAATAACGCAGTATCATCCTCTATTTCAAGCAGTTCAATCTGTAGCAGTACCTGTCCATGATCGGTAAATTTGATAGCATTGCCGACCAGATTCAGCAGTATCTGCCGCAATCTACCCATATCGCCAGAGAGCAGTAGCGGTACCTCAGAAGCAACATTACAGACGAACTCTAGCCCTTTTTCGTGGGCTCGCAGTGCAATCAGGTTGCAAAAATTATCCAACATCTCACAGAGATTAAAATCAAATTGTTCCAAAACAATTTTCCCAGATTCTATCTTTGCCAAATCCAGGATATCATTGACCAGATCAAGTAATGCCGTGGCACTATTTTTGACTGTCTCAGCGTAACGAAGCTGCTCTTGATCTAATTGGGTATCGAGCAGTAATCCGGTCATGCCGATCACCCCATTCATTGGAGTGCGGATTTCATGACTCATATTTGCTAAAAAGTCACTTTTGGCTTGATTAGCACTCTCTGCGGCTTTCCTGGCTATTTCCAGATCATGGGTTCTTTCAGCTACTTTTTGGGCAAGATTTTTCATCTGTTGTTTAAGTAGATCTTGAAGGACTTTATTTTCCAGAGCGTAGGCACTGGTATAGAGAATAATGGACAGTCCCCGCAGGGTCGCTGTGTCGATAGCAACGGCTGTCCCGGAAATAACCGCTATCAGCATGCCGCGAATTCTGGCTCGGGTTTCAATAACGTGTAACAGGAGGGTTTTGTCATTAGCAAGAGGTTTTAGTTGAGCATTATTATAGTTGAGGGCCCATGCGAATGAGCCATCGATAATTCTTTGGTCAATTTCCTTTTGTAAGTTTTCACGGCAACTTTCTGGTTGACAAGTCTGAAGCTGAAAGCTGCCATCATCCATAGATTCTAAAAAACCTAACTGTTCACAGTTTAGAATCTGATTGATTTGCTTTTCCGTAGCGGAAAAAATCTCATCAATATTATTTGCATGGCTCAGATTTGCATGAAAATCACCACTACCGGCCAGCATGTCAAAAATTGCAACATAGTTACGGTTGCTCTCTTCAAGAAAATTGATCCTTTCCTGGGAATATTCCAACTCTTGCGCTATTTTTTCGGTACTCATAATTAAACCGCCATGATGTGGTAGGTTTTTTCGATCTGTACTTCAGACTGTTTAACTATCTCTTCTACCGCCCCAATGGGCATTTTAAGTAACTCCCAAGCCCTTGGTTCTAATGGGGTTATCAATGCTTCACCGCTAATTCCGTAACCGAGTGATTGACATATAATGTCTGCCAGATGGATGATTGCGGCTTCACGCTGGAATTTTTTGGCTTCTAATGGAACATGGTGGCAGGCAACCGGTTCAACTATATTTGGTGGAATTTTCCAGGATTCGAGTAAGGCTGCACCAAGCTCGGCATGATTAAATCCCAGCCGATTGCGTTCTTCCAACGGATAAGTCAAGTCTTGGGAGGAACAATCTTCCAGCAGTTTTTTAATTGTTTTGGGAATCAGTGTACAGACGACCAGTTGACCCAGATCGTGGAGAATTCCGGCGACAAAAAAACGTTCGGTAGATAGCTCACGCAGGTATATCGCCATGTTGCGTGCCATAATTCCGCATGCAATACCATGTTGCCAATACTTTTTCATATCCAGCAGCTCTTTGGGAATTCCGGGAAATGATTCCATGGTTGAAACTGCTAGTGCCAGATCACGCAACTCCCGAGTGCCGATAAGTGTTGCTGCTCGACTGATCGATTCAATCTCCTGTAGTCCGTACAATGGACTATTGGCCAGTTTTAGAAGCCGGGCAGTTAGCCCCTGATCTTCGGAGACAACATTCACTATATCTTTGACGGAGCTGCGGGGATGAGCAATGACCTCGTTGAGGCGCTGATAAATCAATGGGGGCGAACATATTGAACTGGTATCAGCAACTAGCTGTTGTAGTGTTGGTATTGAATTATCCATTTGCCAAAACCTTTTTCTGCGCCGCAAGACGTAATAATTCTTTAAAAACCGGGTGGGTCAAATCAACCAGTCTGAAGATTGGACGTAGATCCTCCATCGCTTTTTCGAGTTGTTCTGCGGTGATTTCTGAAGGGTTCTGTAACGAACTACCCTGGGCATTATCAATGCCTGTTGCTATTACTACCTCTTGAACTCCCCAAGTACGCAATATCAACAGATGCTTCTCAGTCAGTTCCATGCCATGGGTGATCAAAAGCCGCCCGTTTTTACTTTTAATATCTTCGGCTAAAACCATCCCCGGAGTTAACTGATCAATTTGCAAGTTTGACAATATCTGGGTACTCCTTTTTATCTATTAATTTCGGATATTGGTTCTGATTGGCGGGTGGCGCTAGGTTAAATCTGTATTCAGGTTGCCTTTTACATAGTGTCGTTCAGCGAAAGCTGATTTCCTAATTGTCGGGTTAAAACTCCCCCAATTTGATTGTTAAGTAGCGCATCATTGTTGATTAGAAATAATTTAATGTCAAATACTTAATATTATTGGCTCTACTGTCGTTCCTAAGAAAAGAGCACAATAATATTTAACAAATATTTGCAAAAAAAAGAGATTTGTTTCATTGTCCGGAGGGAAGCTGATAGCTAGAATATTTTTGCATATAAAACAGGATAGAAAAGAGATGACTTTTACTGAACAACCGCTACTTATTTTTGATGGTGCTTGCGGAACCAGTTTGCAATTGATGGATATTACGGAAAGCGACTGGTCCGGGTGCGAGGGGTGTAACGAAATTCTAAATCTGTCGGCGCCAAAGCATATTATTCAATTTCATACCAGCATGCTTGCTGCTGGTGCCATGGTAATTGAAACCGACACTTTTGGTGCATCAAGGGTGGTGTTGGAAGAGTATGGCTTGCAGGATAAAGTTAAAGAGATCAATACCCGTGCGGTTGAAAATGCCCGCTTGGCGATTGGTGGTTTGGACAATAAATATGTCGCTGGATCGGTAGGGCCAGGAACCAAGTTGCCATCTCTGGGTCACATTGGTGTTACCGAACTGGCAGATGCTACTCGGGAACAAGTTGAGGCATTATTAGCTGCCGGGGTCGATTGCCTGATTATTGAAACTTGCCAGGATCTGTTGCAAACCAAAACTGCATTGGTGGCGGCGTTTGAAGTTATCGAAATCAGTGGTGTTGAGGTTCCGGTGATGGCTTCGGTAACGATTGAACAACAGGGTTCGATGTTAGTTGGTTCCGATATCGCCACAGTAGTCGCAACATTGGAGCCATTTCCGCTATTTTCGTTGGGACTAAACTGTGCTACCGGTCCCCTCGATATGATGTCGCATATAAAGTATCTAAGTCAGAACTGGCCTTACCGCATCTCGGTTATCCCCAATCAGGGTCTCCCTGAGGTGGTAAATGGTGCCACCCATTATCCGTTAAGCCCCGCAGACTATGCCGAACAGATGTATCAGTTTGTCGTAAATCAGGGCGTTAGTATCGTCGGCGGTTGCTGTGGTACCAGCCCGGCCCATATTGCTGCACTGGTTAAACGTCTTGCCGGGGTAACTCCGGGACCGCGGGAGGTGCTGATATGAAAGCTTCGGTAGCGAGTCTTTATCAATCGGTTGAATTACATCAGGAAATCCCGCCATTATTGATTGGTGAGCGTTGTAATCCTAATGGTTCCAAACTTTTCCGTGAAGCGTTGCTGGCAGAAGATTGGGATGCCTGTCTTAAAATTGCCCTCGATCAAGAGGCTCGTGGTGCTCAGGTAATTGACCTATGTGTCGCTTATGCCGGACGTGATGAAGTTACCGACATGGTTACATTGACCAAGTTGTTAGCTGGTTCCTGTAAAGCACCATTGATGTTTGATTCCACCAGTCCGGCAACCCTGGAGCAGGTATTGCCGCTCTATCCCGGTCGGGCGATTATCAATTCGATTAATCTTGAAGATGGTGGTGCCAATCTGGAGCGGATCTGTCGTTTAGCAAGAAAATATGGTGCCGCAATGGTTGCCCTTACGATTGATCAAGAGGGGATGGCACTAACTTGCGAAAGGAAGGTTGCGGTCGCCAAGGAGATTTACTCTTTGGTGGTTGATAAGTATGGAATGCGGCCACAGGATATTCTGTTTGACCTGCTCACCTTCACCGTTGGTTCCGGCGATGAGACCATGCGTGATGCCGCTATCGAAACGTTGGCAGCGATCAAGCAGGTTAAAGCTGAACTCCCCGGTGTCAGTTTTACTTTGGGAGTCAGTAATATCAGCTTTGGTCTGCGTCCGGCCGCACGTAAGGTTCTTAATTCGGTATTTTTACACCTGGCAGTTGATGAGGGGCTGAATACCGCTATTGTTGATGCTGCCAAGGTACTCCCATATGCGGCTATAGGTGAGGATGAACGGCAAATCTGTCTCGATTTATTGTTGAATCGGCAGGGCGAAGCTTTAATGACTTTTATCGACCATTTTGAGCAGGCGGTCGATAAGGACGATGACGCTGATACTGACTCCGTTCCAGCCGAAGAATTGTTGCGGCAGAAGGTATTAAGTGGTGATAAAGAAGGTTTGGATGATCTGCTGTCGTCGTTGCGGGGTCGCTGGCAGCCCATCAATATCATCAATGACCTGTTGGTTCCGGCGATGCGTGAAGTTGGGGAACTGTTTGGTCGTGGGGATCTCCTGTTGCCATTTGTATTGCAGTCAGCCGAAGTGATGAAACAAAGTGTCACCTTGCTTGAACCCTACATGAAAAAACTTGATGACGATGGCAAGACCTCAATATTGCTGGCAACGGTAGCTGGCGATGTCCATGATATTGGCAAAAACCTGGTCGATATCATTTTATCCAATAATGGTTATAAGGTTTTTAATATCGGCATCAAAATTTCAGCTGAGGAGATAATTTCCAAAGCCAAGGAATATAATGCCGATGTGATTGGTCTGTCGGGGTTGCTGGTTAAATCGGCATTGCTGATGAAGGATAGTTTAAGTCAATTTCAAGCGGCAGGATTGTCACAACCGATTTTACTTGGCGGTGCGGCACTGACGACAAAATTTGTGGCGGTAGATTGCACTCCGAACTATCAGCAGCCGGTAGTTTACTGTGCCTATGCCTTTGCCGGATTAAAAGCAATTCGGGAATTTGAGGCCGGAAAATTGGTTGCAACCCAGTGGCAGGAAAAAACTGCCGGGGTAACCAGGACTAAATCGAAACAGGAAACGATGACAAGGGGGGAAGCTCCACCGCTGGTTCCATTTACCGGTCAGC
>DAOWKG010000190.1 GCA_030639985.1 Desulfuromonadaceae bacterium | reverse complement strand
TGCTTCGATAGTGCAGGTGTCAGCTGAACCGCAGAGGCAATCGATATCAATCAATGCCCCTTGATTACTACTACTGCTGCAAGTGCCAGAAGGGCCTTTGCGGCCACAAATAATACCAATTGATAGCCCGATAAAGGCTAATAAAAAGATTATTATTGTCGGGATAAGCATTTCCATTGGTCAATCCTCTGTCTTTTCTAGATAAGCATTAAATGCCGTACTCTGTTTTTCAATAAACCCATTGTCGCTCTTAACTAACATAAATACAGCTATTTTTTGCGCTTCGGCAAAAGCCAGCCCCTTGTCTTCCCCCATCACCGTTATTGCTGTGGCGATAGCGTCTGCCCGCATGCACGAACTATCTATTACTGTAACAGATGCCAGTCGATGTTTTATCGGATAACCGGTCTCGGGGTCAATAGTATGTGAATATCTAACCCCTTCATGTTCAAAATAGTTACGGTAGTCACCAGAGGTTGCCATTGCTACATTATTAAGGTGGAGCCGTTTGCGGACAACATGTTGTTCAACTTGGGGCGATTCGATCCCGATTACCCAAGGGTGTTGCTCAGACTTGTTCCCATGGGTAATTATCTCCCCACCAATTTCAACTAAGAAGTTGGTAACATTATGTGCCAATAACAATTTTGCCACCGCATCAACGGCATACCCCTTAGCAATTGCTGAAAGATCGAGATAAAGCTCTTTACTCGTTTTTCGTAATGCCGGCGGAGTCTGTTGTATTTGTAGTTTACGATACCCCGATTGCGACCGCAAGGTTTCTATCATGTTTGGATCTGGCATGGCGGCAATGTTAACAGTTGGACCAAAACCCCAAAGATTTACCAGTTTGCCTACCGTTATATCAAAACTACCGGTAGTTAATGTGCTAATTTTGTGAGCTGTATTCACGACCAACATTGTTTCCGGCGTTATTGTAATCCAGGTGTCACCACCATTTGAATTGAAGCGGGAAATGTCTGAGTCAGGCTTAAATGTCGACATTTTAGCGTCAATAGCGGCAAGGCGTGATTTAATCTTTGCCTGTAACTCATCGATACCAACAGTCCAATCATCAGCGGCTACCAGTTTAATATGGTAACTGGTCCCCATAGTGGCGCCGTCAATGGAGACTAATTGACCAGCTGTGGTCGAATGCTGGTTCAAATAGACTGTCATTCCGGTCAAGGACAACAGAACTATTACGATAATAACCAAGCGTTTCATTATTACGCCAATAAAAAAGCCGCATCAAATAGATGCGGCTTTAGTTTTCCTGTGATCAGGAAAGATTTACATATTGTCAATTTCGAGAGCAATCCTGGCTAATTTATGTTTTTCCTGCTCTTCCATCAGCAATAAATTCTCAAAGATTTCGCGACACTCAGGGGTGCTTGCAGTATCTACCATCCCCTTATAGGATGCCAGCAGGCAGCTATCAAGGGTGGCACCCAGTGCTAAAACCTCTTCTACGGTCATATCTGCAGAATACTGAGCCGCATCTAGGGGAGCAAATAGGCATTGCTCCTGTGAATGCTGATACCAGGCTTCGAGTGCCTTCGATTTAGTCTCATCTTCAAAATCACCAAGTGCTTTATCGAGGTGAGCTTTATGGCGTACCAGGTAATCGAGGAGCATTTTGACTCTGGCACTCTCATTTTTATCCTTCAACTGCTGATAAAATTCACCCACCCGGCGATGATATACACGGGCATAATCGAGTATTTCTTTTGCTTGTCCGTATGGCATTAGACTTCTCCTTTACTGATCAAAACAATGTATATAAATATTAGCATACATACCGTGAATTACAACTTCACCTCACAATTTAATCAGGGACCAAAGTCATCAAACATGATGTTTTCACGCTCTACACCTTGCTCTAGCAGCATATTGGTGACAGCGTTGGCCATCAGAGGCGGACCACACATGTAGTACTCGCAATCTTCTGGAGCTTCATGATCTTTTATGTAGAGATCATAAAGGACATCGTGAATGAAGCCGGTCGGCCCAGTCCAGTTATCTTCCGGGACTGGATCTGAAAGGGCACAGAACCATTTGAAGTTAGGATACTTATCTTGCAGCTCATTCAGTTCATCGACGTAGAACATCTCTTTAAGGCTACGTGCTCCATACCAATAGGTCATCTTGCGATCAGTATTAAGCCGCAACAGTTGATCAAGAATATGTGAGCGCATTGGAGCCATACCTGCTCCACCACCGATGAAGACCATTTCGTTCTCGGTCTCACGGGCAAAGAACTCACCGTAAGGGCCGGAGATAGTAACTTTATCGCCAGGCTTAAGGTTGAATATAAATGACGACATTTGCCCTGGAGGTGCGTCTGGTACATTTGGAGGTGGTGGGCAAACCCGGACGTTGAGCATGATCATCCCTTTTTCTAAAGGATAACTGGCCATCGAGTAGGCGCGCATAATCGGCTCTTTAACGATTGACTTAAAGCGCCAAATGTCAAAATTATCCCAATCCTCGCGGTACTCGTCTTCAATATCAAATTCTGAATAAGAGATTTCGTGGGCTGGAGCTTCGATCTGAATATAACCACCTGCCCGGAAATCGCAATCTTCACCCTCGGGAAGATCAACAATCAGTTCTTTAATGAAGGTAGCTTTGCCGTCGTTGGAACGAACGGTACATTCCCACTTCTTGATGTCGAAGATTTCGGCCGGGATGCCGAGCTTCATGTCCTGTTTAACCCCAACCTGACAGCCAAGGCGTAAGCCTTCACGTGCCTGACGTTTAGTGATAAAACCGGTTTCGGTCGGTAGGATGTCGCCGCCACCTTCATAAACATGGACATGACATTGGCCACAAGTACCACCGCCACCGCAGGCAGAAGGGATAAAAATGCCTTGATCTCCTAAGGCTCCCAGGAGTTTGCCACCAGGCTTGGTGACGATCGTCTTGCTGTCGTCATCGTTAATAAAAAAGTGTATATCACCGCTTGGTACCAGGCTCTTGCGGGCTACCAGGATAAGGGCAACCAAAGCAAGAATAACCACGGTGAACATGGTGCAACCGGCTATTATAAGTGTGAAATCCATACTATCATCCAATCTTTAGTATCTGGTTATTCTGCTATTAAAATTGCAGTCCGGAAAAGGCCTTGAATGACATAGCCATCAAGCCGACGATGATAAATGTTACCCCGACGCCACGTAAGCCTTTGGGAACATCACTGTAGACCAGCTTTTCGCGGATGCCTGCTAAGAAACAAATGGCTAGTCCGAAGCCAACACCAACTCCGACGCCATAGACAGCACTCTCAGCAACATTGTAGTCACGCTCGGCCATGAATAATACCGCACCCAAAATTGCACAGTTAACGGTAATCAATGGGAGGAAAATCCCCAGTGCGTTGTAGAGTGCTGGAAAGTACTTATCCAGAGCCATTTCCAGGATCTGTACAATAGCAGCGATAACACCGATGTAGCAGATGAGACCGAGAAAGCTTAAGTCAAGGTTTGGATAACCCGCCCATGCCAGCGCCCCTTTTTTTAATAGAAAGGTATACAGCAGGTTGTTAACTGGAACGGTAATTAGCTCGACTGCAATAACCGCCGCGCTCAACATAATCGCAGTACTTACCTTCTTCGAGACGGCAATAAAGGTACACATGCCAAGAAAGAAGGTTAGGGCGATGTTATCGATAAAAACTGAATTAAAGAAAATCATGAAATAATCTGACATTGCTTCGGTTCCTATTCTTGGAGTTCAGGCTTCCAGGTACGCAAACCCCAGATGATGAAGCCGATTAGGAAAAAGGCACTGGGAGCAAGCAGCATCAGGCCATTAGTGACATACCAACCACCATCATTAACGGTGTTAAGGATAGTGAACCCGAAGAGTTTTCCAGAACCGAATAACTCGCGGACAAAACCTACTGCCAGCAATACGGCACCGTATCCGAGACCATTACCGATACCATCAAGAAGACTTAAGCCGACGGGATTTTTCATCGCGTAAGCTTCGGCACGTCCCATGACGATACAGTTGGTAATAATCAGACCAACGTAAACCGACAGTGCTTTACTCATCTCATAGAGGTAAGCTTTGAGCATCTGGTCGATGATGATAACCAAGGTTGCAATAATGGTCATCTGGACGATGATGCGGATACTGTTGGGAATATGGTTGCGGATAGCACTGATTGCCGCATTGGAGCACGCTGTAACCAAAATAACTGCAACGGTCATCGTCAACGCCGTTGACATTTTGTTGGTAACTGCCAGTGCGGAACAGATACCCAAAATTTGTAAGGCAATCGGATTGTTATTAAATAACGGATCGAGCAGGGCGTCTTTTGCTTTTGCCATGATTAACCTCTCTCTGCTTTAAGTTTGGCCAGGAATGGGGCAAAACCATGCTCGCCAAACCAGTAGCGGATAATGCCATGGACCTTATCACCGGTAACTGTTGACCCGGCAATACCATCAACCGTATTGACAGCATCGGCAGCGTCAGCCTTGTATTTACCTTTTTTAACAACTTTAAGGGCGAGCGCGCCTGAACTTTTGAACACCTGCTTGCCCGTCCATTGTTTCTTCCAGTTAGGATTGTCAACTTCGGCACCAAGCCCCGGAGTCTCAGCATGCTGGTAGAAGGTAAAACCGTTAACGGTTGTTCCATCCGCTGCAATAGCGATGTAGCCGTACATTGGCCCCCACATACCCGCACCACGAATCGGCAGGATGGTTGCACCCTTTTTGTCAACATAAATAGCGGCATATTTGGCGCGGCTACCAATGCTGGCAAGGTCGAGATCAGCAGGAATTTTAACCGATGACTCTGGCTTGCTTGCTGCTTCTTTTTGATCATAGGTTGCGACATCAACGGCAGTTGTGTATTCGCCGGTAGCCAAGTCAACCAACTTCAACTCGACGTTAGCAGTAAAGAGCTCATCAATATTGCCGCCATCATCAATCAGTTGTTGATAACCACCAGCAGCAAGGACAGTTTTACGGATTTCCAGTTGCTTGTTGTATGCTTCCTTATCGATCCGCACGATAGCTGCCAGGCAGACCAAAACTGAACAGACCACACAGAGCAGAAAAGCAACCAGGAAGGTTTTAAAAATAGAATCATTAGACATGGCTTGCCTTCCTTTTCTTGATATGTGCGTTCACGATCAGGCGATCAACCAATGGCGCCATAACGCTGCCGAAGAGGATGATGATGCCAACACTTTCGGGCATCATCGGGTTGAATACCCGAACCGTTACAATCAATAGGCCAATCAATATGCCGCAGATCCATTGTCCTTTAGCCGTCATCGCTGAAGCAGAATGATCGGTTGCCAGGAAGATGGTGCCAAAAGCGAGACCACCAAGAACCAAGTGCCAGGCAGGACTCATTGCTTCAGGATTGAACATGCACAGGATAGAAGACAAGGCAACTACACCGATCAAGATTGAGACCATGATGCGCCAAGAAGCGATGCCAGTTATTAACAAAATTGCTGCACCGAACAAGCAGGCCAAGGTTGAGGTCTCGCCCATGGTGCCGGGGATAGTTCCCAGAAATGCTGCTTGCCAAGTGATTCCTTGAGTGGCCAAGCTGCTGACGCCATCGGTAAGTGCCATGGCTAGCGGGGTTGCCCCAGAGTAACCATCAACTGCTGTCCATACATCATCGCCCGATATTGAACCGGGATAGGCGAGGGACATAAATACCCAAGCAAGCAGTGCTGGGTTTAAAAAGTTCATCCCTATGCCGCCAAAAATTTCCCGACCAATTACGACGCCGAAGGAAGTTGCAATAGCAACCTGCCATATCGGTGCAGTTGCTGGCATCAGGAGGACAACCAGAACTGAGGTGACCAGAAATCCGGCACCGATGGTCTTTTTCCGCATCGAAGCAAAAAGAGCCATCCAGAAGGCCTGGACTATCATCACTACAATCAGCATTGGCAGGAATAGCCACAAGCCCTTGAGCATATTGTTGCACATAGAGGCGCTATTGCTTAGGCTGGGTAGGGTGTCAATCTGACCGGCTGCCAACATCTGAGCTAAAGTTAAGTTTGCTTGATAGCCGCTATTCCAGATAGCCATCAGTATGCACGGTAATAACGCCAGCAAAATAATGCTCATAACCCGTTTGTGATTAATGCTGTCACGCACGTGGGTTGAGCCGGTCGTTACATCGGCGGGGGAGTAAAGTGAAGCATTTATTGCTTCAGATAACGGATCAAATAATTTCACAGCTGTTATCCCTCTTTCTCAATGGTGGTAAGTGCTTCACGTAACATCATGCCGTAATCGTTCTTGCCGGCACAAACAAAGGTACATAAAGCTAGATCTTCTTCCGCCAATTCCAGACAGCCGAGATCTTGAGCTTGATCGACGTCTCCAGCAGCCAGACTAAGCAACAGGAAGTTTGTTATTACATCCAGCGGCATTACTTTTTCAAACGAGCCGATTACCAGGACATTTTCTTTGCTGCCATATTGACTGGTATTCATCGGCTCCGAAGAACCACCGGTAAATGCCGATAAGAATGCTCGCTTAACGGAAAAGCGATCACCGCCAGCAGTCATGGAAGCGATAAACTCACGCTCGCGTTTTTCGGCCAGAACCGAAACTTGCAGGTGGTAACGTCCCAGGAATGCCATCGCCCCAGCAGCGGTTGTGCCATCGAGAACTGATCCGGAGATAACTCGTTGTTCGCCAGAGTTCAGCTCATCGGCCAATAATTCATCCAGCGATGCTCCTACCCTGGTACGCAGTAAGCGTGGGTTTTTAACCCCGGGGCCACCAAGAGCAATAATGCGGTCGGTTGGTAGTTGTCCGGTAGCGAACAACTTGCCAAAAGCAATGACGTCCTGATAGTTGATCGACCAGACCGTTTTTCCTTCCGCTCCGACAGCATCGAGGAAATGGATGTGGGTACCAGCCAAGCCAGCAGGATGGGGACCGTCAAACTCTTCTTTGCTGGTGCCGGCAACCGCTGGCAGTGCAACGCCCGGTTTCTGGCAGACAAATACTTTGCCCTCGGTCAAGCGAGTCAGAATTTTGAGGCCGTCGGTATACGCCTGTTCTTCCTCTTTGATGATCAATTCTACTTGTGCCGCCAGTGGATTGGTATCCATTGCGGTGACAAAAATAGAATTCGGGATGTTGTCAACGGCGGGAACCTTACTGAAAGGACGGGTTCTCAATGTTGTCCAGAGACCCGAATCAACCAGATTGGTAACTACCTTGGCGCGATCCACCTTGTCAAATTCTGCGGCCGAAAGAGAATCAAAACTCTCAGCATCAGTTCCATTAAGCTTGATAACAACTGATTGTAAAACCCGACGCTTGCCACGATTGATTGCAACGACTTCGCCGCAACCGGGAGCGGTGTATTTAACTCCCTCCGTTTTTTTGTCGATAAATAGTTGTTGTCCAAGCTTGACCTGATCACCAACTTTGACACACATGCCCGGTCTCATTCCGACATAGTCGGGACCCAGCACGGCTACGGTTTTAACCGCTGTGCCGTCAGTGATTGTTTGTTCGGGACTGCCGGTGATCGGCAAATCCAAGCCCTTGCTAATTTTGATCATGTTAGTGCACCTTCTAAAAAGGGTTGTAAAACAATCGACGAACCAAATTATTTTGCCCTGCTGATCACGTTACAGCAGTGCAACAGACCTGACTTACACTAAATAAAACTTATTAAACTCACATAGTTCTTGCGGGTATCATGAAAAACTTTTTAATGCGTCAAGTAAGCTATGGTGTGCTTGAAAAGCCTACTATGATATGATTTACCCAGTACAAATTAATGTGCTATTTGTTAAAAAAAATCGTACACAGTATACACGGGCAGCGAGGAAAAACAATAAATAAATGTGCTAACGATTATTTCTTTTTACGGTTTTTTACCGTTAAAGCAATAACTGCGGTTTTAAAGGCTTATATAGCGCCAGAATCAGTAGAACCAAATTTCACATTAAGGCAGTTTGGAGGCAAAAAATGAAACAAATGGTTTGTGCTGCAATTCAATTCAACATCGCAATTGGTGCCATTGATACCAACCTTGATACGGCAATGACGGCATTGCAACGGGTTGCTCAGCAACAGGTAAAGTTGGCGGTACTGCCAGAAATGTGGAGTTGTGGCTACGATTATCGCCACCTCAAAGAATTGGCACAAGAGACTCCACGGGTGTTGCAGCGGCTCCAGGAAGAATGTTCCAGCCTTGATCTGGTGACAGTTGGGAGCCTGCCAGAATTAGAGGATGGCGTTATTTATAATACTGCCTACGTTATTGATAAGGGTGAAATAGTCGCTAGTTACCGTAAACTGC
The DNA here is from genome assembly GCA_030639985.1 of Desulfuromonadaceae bacterium. Taxonomy (GTDB): domain Bacteria; phylum Desulfobacterota; class Desulfuromonadia; order Desulfuromonadales; family Geopsychrobacteraceae; genus Desulfuromusa. The sequence goes on along the minus strand of DAOWKG010000190.1, from coordinate 4,432 downwards.
ATCTGTTTTCGACTATGAAGGAGGATCAATACCTCGGTTCTGGGGATCAAAGTTTGGTGGTAGATACCTCGGTGGGGCGGTTAGGGATTGCAATTTGTTATGATTTGCGTTTCCCGGAATTATTCCGCAAGCTGGCGCTGGAAGGGGCAGAAATTATCTGTATTCCGGCCGAATGGCCAAAACCTCGTGAGGAACACTGGAAAACTCTGCTCCGGGCTCGGGCGATTGAAAATCAATTGTTTGTGATTGCCGCAAATTGTTGTGGCATTCAGGGCAAACTAGACTTTTTTGGTTTGAGCCAGCTGATTTCGCCATTAGGAAATGTGTTGGAGTTGGCAGGGGAAGAAAATGTCGAGCTGGTAGCAAATTTTGATTTTGCTGAAATGAAACAGTACCGGCAGAAAATCGATATCTTGAACGATCGTCGTTCCGATATCTACGGCACACCGTAAGACAAACTTCTGCGTAATTTCAAAATCCATTTTTTAACGGAGAGACGGAGAGCACGCTGAGAAAATCGGGAAAACTTTTTCTAGATAGGCCCAAAAACAAGATTTTGGTTTTGACCTTCTCTGTTTTTCGCTGTGCCGCTGGGTTAATATTGCCCCGAGGCAAGGGGCACTATTCAGCCAGCGGTTGTGCCTCATTGCGGTATTTGGCAGGAACCTGCTGTAAGCTGTCGGCAAATTGCAAGGTGCCGCTATCGTCAACATAAAGATAGCGGGTTAGCTGTTCGCTTGGTGCCGACTTAGGTTTTGCTGTTTGTTCGATTACCGCATCAATAGTCTTTGGAGTTGTGTCACTTTTATTGCTGACCAAATTAAGCAAGCGGGTACGAAAATCAAGGTAAAATGTCTGTGACTGTTGCAGTACCGGGACTTCCATCCGCATTCGCATCAGCAACTGATCAAATCCAATTAACAGCACCAAAACTATCACCAGCCACAAAAAATATTTGCCAACTTTTAGCATCTAACCGACCCTTTCATCTGTGCGGCATACTACCTGTGTCGTCAACAAAATTCAAGGAGCCGATAAGGCGGTACCGTTTGACTTAAGAGTGACGTTCGAGGTAGAAAATGTGTTCTTGTGAATTATCGACTTTTATCCAAGGAGAACAAAATATATGAGTAATGCAGAGTACGATGTCATAATTATCGGTGGTGGTCCGGCGGGAATGACCGCTGGCCTTTACGCCTCTAGAGCAAAGTTAAAAACGGTCTTGATCGAAAAAGGGATCATGGGCGGTCAGATGATGACTACCTCGACAATAGAAAACTGGCCCGGATTTCCGGGTGGTATCGGGGGGCCAGAACTGATGATGCGCTTTCAGGAGCACTGTGTCGAGTATGGCCTAGAGACCGATTATGGCACGGTTGAGAAAATCATTGATAATGGTGCCACTAAAACTGTAGTTATCGATGGCAAAGAGATGATCTGTAAAACCGTTATTGTTGCTACCGGTGCCGTGCCAAGCAAGCTGGGAGCAGAAGGGGAGGCGGCTCTGGTTGGTAAAGGGGTGTCCTACTGCGCTACTTGTGACGGGGCTTTCTTTCGAGAAGTACCGATTGCCGTTATCGGCGGCGGAGATACTGCCGTTGAAGAAGCCATCTTCCTTACCCGTTTTGCCAGTAAGGTAACGCTGGTACATCGTCGTGATCAGCTTCGTGCTACTCAGATCCTCCAAGATAGAGCCTTGGCTAACGATAAGATTGAAGTTGCCTGGAACTCAGTTGTTGATGGACTTGAATCAGACAATACTGGCTTGACTGGGGCAATTCTAAAAGATACCAAGACTGGGGAGACCCGTAAAATTGAATTGCAGGGGATGTTTGTTGCCGTCGGCGTAACCCCGACGACCGAGTTTATCCGTGATCTGGTGGACGTGACCGATGATGGTTACATCAAGGCGGGTGAAGATACCAAAACATCGGTGCCGGGAATCTTTTCTGCCGGAGATAACCGCACTACCGTTTTACGGCAGGTGTCAACTGCCGTTGGTGACGGTGCCGTTGCCGCAATTATGGCGGAAAGATATATTACCGAGCTGGACGACTAGAAAACAAACAGATTTTTTCGTATTGAAATTTATAATAGCTATCCCTCTCCCTGATGAGAGGGATGGTGCCTGGGGGGGGACAAATGCTGGCAAAAGTAATTTCTGGGGCATTAATCGGGATTGATGCATATCCAGTCGAAGTAGAAGTAGACATCGCTCAGGGGCTACCACAGTTTTCCACAGTTGGGCTTCCTGAAGGAGCGGTCAAAGAGAGCAAAGATCGGGTTAAATCGGCCATAAAAAATTCTGGTTACGATTTCCCTGCCCGCCGCATCACTATCAATTTAGCCCCTGCCGATATCCGTAAAGACGGTACCGCTTTCGATCTTCCTATTGCCATTGGTCTTCTCTGCGCTACCGGAGTGGTTAACCCGGACAATCTCAAAAATTATGTTCTTCTTGGCGAACTCTCTCTCGACGGGAAAATCAAACCGGTACGGGGAGTTTTACCGATAGCCGTAGCCGCTCGTGATTGGGGCGATTATGCGTTACTGGTTCCACCCGACAATGCCGAAGAGGGGGCAGTCGTTGCGGGCCCCAGTATTTATGCTGTGCGAGATCTGGGTGAAGCAGTTGCATTGATAAATGGGGAACAGCAATTTGCCCCTTACCAGACTTCTGATGATTTGCTCGATCAACCGTCTGCAACTGAGGGGGATGATTTCGCTGAAGTCCGTGGTCAAGAGCATGTCAAGCGGGCACTTGAAGTTGCTGCTGCTGGATTTCATAATATCCTGATGTCGGGCCCACCAGGAAGTGGTAAAACCATGCTGGCACGACGTTTGCCGACAATTTTACCCGATTTCTCTTTTGAGGAAGCCCTCGAAACCACCAAGATTCATTCTGTTGCCGGTCTGCTTGCGCGCAAAAATGCCTTGGTAAGACAACGACCATTCCGTTCTCCTCACCACACTATTTCTGACGCCGGACTGATTGGGGGCGGCAGTTATCCCCGTCCGGGCGAAGTTTCGTTAGCCCATCGAGGGATTTTGTTTTTAGATGAATTTCCAGAATTCAAAAAAAATGTCCTTGAAATGTTACGCCAACCCCTCGAAGATGGGCAGGTAAGCATCAGCCGAGCCGCCTTGAGTTTGACCTATCCGGCAAATTTCATGTTGGTTGCGGCGATGAACCCATGTCCCTGTGGTTTTCTCGGTGACCCCCAGCACGACTGCACCTGTACTCCACCCATGCTGCAACGCTACCGCAATCGTCTCTCCGGTCCCCTGCTTGACCGAATTGATTTACATGTAGAAGTTCCGAGAGTTCCACACAAGGACTTGACCGATCAAGGTCCGGTCGAAAACAGCAGTGCTATTCAGCACCGGGTCAACCAGGCAAGAAAGATCCAATCTGAACGCCTTGCCCCTTTCAAGCTGCACGCCAACAGTCAGATGCAAGCTCGACATATCCGCAAGTTCTGTACTCTGGATGCAAAAGGTGATGCCCTGTTGGAACAAGTAACCGACAAGCTCGGTCTTTCCGCTCGTAGCTTTACCCGGATATTGAAATTGGCAAGAACCATCGCCGATCTGGCCGGGGTCGAGCAGATTGAAATTCTCCATTTGAGTGAGGCAATTCAGTACCGGGGGCAAGATCGGAAGTTGGGGTGAAAATTAGCTATGGATATCGCAATGGTGGGGGATAGACTTCCCCCACCATTATCAATTTTGCCGCAGATGGTATCATGGGTGTATTTCAGAGTGTGGTTAAGCTCCTCATGTTTAATCGCTTTATTTCTTAAAAATAAAACGATTAAGGTCACTGATACCAACCAGATTCCCCTCGGCATCATAACTTTTTACCCACCAATAATAGGCTTTTTCTGTCGCAAAGTTATCGTTAAGGATAGATTGCGGTAGGTCGTAGCTGATTGCCTTAGTAAAGGCGGCAGCGACTGGGTCCTCATCCTTTTGTGCAAAAAATTCGAGTAAATAAACCGCTGCAGCTTCGCTACCTTGCCAACTAAATGATAATGGTGCAAAAGGGAGTTCGGCATGATTGCGTGGTGTGGCACCTTTGATGGGAGCCAGGTCAGCGGTTGAATCCTCAGAAGTCACATAATAGATTGCTTCCGGGAAGACGATGCTGTTCGTCGGGTTGGTGATGATAAGCTTCACCCGATGCGATCCTTCGACAAAGGTCGGGAGGAAAGGGACTGTTGGAGTTGTCAAGCGGATGCTCTCGCCGTAGGTTAGATGCTGATTTATCCGCGATAACATCTGACCATCTACTTGCCAATAGCCTTCCAGCAGACCACTACCAACAAAGCGGATATCAGCGTTTACTTGTAGCCCCGGTTGGTTACGATTGATGGTTGTTTCGGCACGACCATTGGCAAAAGATAGTTGCAGGCGAGTAATGGTAAGTTCT
>DAOWKG010000035.1 GCA_030639985.1 Desulfuromonadaceae bacterium | reverse complement strand
GATCAGCTCAAGATATTCCGCATGCCAATCTGCTTCGGTCGCTGGAACCAAATCGGCAACGATTTTTCGGGCTGCCTCGCAGCCACGTAATTCTACCCCGGCTTTGCCCATGGCAGCGCAGATTTGGGGCAAAAATTCGGCGGCGATATCATGATGAATCAATAACGTCTCCATCGCATTGCAAACACCGGGGCGCTGCACCTTGGCATTCAGGCAGATATCCTCAGCCATTTGTAAATCGGCAGCCGCATCAACGTAGGTGTGGCAAACCCCTTTATAATGTTTGATGACCGGAATTCTCGAATTCTCAGATACAAAACGGATCAGTCCTTCACCCCCGCGAGGGATTATTAAGTCGATCTGCTCTTCCAGCTTTAGCAGCTCGGTTACGGCATTACGATCACTGGTCGTTATCACTTGCAACGCTGCAACTGGTAGTCCCTGTGCTTGTAAAACCTGCTGTAATATTTTGCCGATGGCACGGTTGGAATTTATTGCTTCCGAACCGCCGCGCAAAATTACGGCATTACCACTTTTCAGGCATAGGCCTGCTGCATCGGCGGTAACATTGGGGCGGGATTCGTAAATTATCCCAATTACCCCCAGGGGGATGCGCTGTCGACCAACTTGGATACCATTGGGGCGCAACCACATGCCGGTAATTTCACCCACGGGATCTGGCAATGCTGCTACTTCGCGCAAGCCCGAAGCCATCCCCTCAATTCGATCTGGGGTCAGTGCCAGGCGGTCAACCATTGCGGGTGCCATGCCATTTTTGTGCGCATTTTCGAGATCTTTTGCGTTTTCTACCTGAAGCTTCTCAGTATTCTGTTCCAGTGCCGCAGCCATCTCGATTAACAGTTCATTTTTAACTGCCGAAGATAAATTTGCCATCTGCCAAGAAGCGTTCCGGGCAGCAATTGCCAATGCCAACATCTCTTCACCGATAGTCATCAATCTTCCTCCTCTTCACTGCCGTTATCATCTGTCGACAAAACCAAATTATCACGACAAACAACTTCGTCACGATATTTATATCCCAGGATAGGTTCGATTTCGTCGCACTGTTTACCCATGATTTGGAGCGTTTCGGTCAATGAGTAACTGATTACCCCACGCGCAAATTCTTCGCCATCAAGGTCACATAGCCGGACTGCATCACCGCGCTCAAAGCCACCATCCACTCCGCAAATGCCGGCAGGCAGTAAACTTTTACCATGCTTAATCACCGCATTCTGACCGCCGCTATCAATAAGTAGTTTGCCGCGGGGTTTTTTGGAAAAAGCAATCCAGTGTTTTCTTGCTGTAAGTCTGGATTGTGCCGGGAGAAAGTAGGTGCCGATATCTTCACCGGCAAAAACTCTACTAAGGATATTTTCACTCCGGCCATTGACTATCAGGGTGCCAACTCCACTGAGGGATGCCCGTTTAGCTGCTTTCAGCTTGGTACTCATGCCACCGGTGCCGACATTTGAGCTCGATTTCCCTCCCATCGCTTCAATAGCTGGTGTGACTCGCTCAACTATTGGAATCAACTGGGCTTGGGGGTTTTCTGCCGGGTTGCTATCGTAGAGGCCATCAACATCGGAGAGGATTATCAACATGTCAGCATCCACCAGGTTGGTTACTTGCGCAGACAGGTTGTCGTTGTCGCCAAAGCGAATTTCTTCAACTACAACTGTATCGTTTTCGTTGACAATTGGAGTTACCCCATATTCAAGCAGGGTCATTACCGTATTCCGGGCGTTAAGGTAACGCCGCCGATTTGATAAGTCGTCCCGAGTCAACAGCACCTGAGCTACCTTATGGTTTGATGCGTGAAAGGTCTTCTGGTATTCATGGATGATTAAGGTCTGACCGATTGCAGCTGCTGCCTGTTTTTGGGGGATGGTTTGGGGCCACTCGGCAAGGTCTAATCCTCCTTTGCCGGCCGCCACTGCACCGGAGGAGACGAGGATAACTTCTAACCCACGATCAAGTAGATGACAAATGTCGGACGAAATTGCACTCAATTGTGCCGATGCCAGACCTTCACGATCGGAAATAACGCCACTGCCTATTTTTACAACTACTCGTTTTACATGGGAAAGTAACGATTTGCGCATGATTTCTACTTTATCAACAAATACCGCATTTCTGGGGCATGAACTTTTATTTATGGATAAAATCTGCCCTAACTTAAGAGGGCAATGGCGTGGTTATTTCTGCTTCTCGCAATCGATCAAGCTCATTGCCAACTACTGTTACCAATTCTTTTAATCCTTCTCCAGTCACCGCTGAAACGGCAAATACTATATAACCTAGTGCCTCAAATTGTTTTGTTAGTTCTAGCGATTGTTCACGAACTTCCGGCACGTCAATCTTGGTCAATACTACCAGTTGGGGTTTCCCGGTCAACGATTTATCGTAGCGATCCAGTTCGGCATTGATCATCTGGAAGTTTTCCATTGGGTCACCTTCCTGCATACAGGAGGCATCAACCAGATGGAGAAATAGATCGGTGCGCTCAACGTGGCGTAAAAATCTGGTGCCAAGCCCTTGTCCTTCGCTTGCTCCGGCAATCAATCCGGGGATGTCGGCCATTACCATGGTTTTAAAACCACCATAGGGGACGACTCCAAGGTTGGGAACCAGAGTGGTAAAGGGGTAGTCGGCGATCTTGGGTTTGGCGGCCGATAAGGATGAAATCAGTGTCGATTTGCCGGCATTTGGCAGGCCAACCAGACCGATATCGGCCAATAGTTTCAATTCGAGCCGCAGTGATTTAGCTTCGCCGGGGATTCCTGGTTGTGCATGCCGTGGTGCTCGGTTAGTGCTGGTAGCAAACCGAGCATTGCCACGCCCCCCTTTGCCGCCGGGGAGAAATAGTAGCGGTTCGCCAACTTCGGTTAAATCGGTGAGTAGTTCATTGGTTTCCTCATCGTAGACTAAGGTTCCCCGTGGTACCCGCAATTCCAACTTCGCGCCGTTTTTGCCGTGCATGGTCTTGCCCAGCCCGGGGGCACCGTTTTTGGCTTTGCAATGGTGCAGATAGCGATAATCGAGAAGGGTTGAAAGGGCTTCGTCGACAACAAAGTAAACACTGCCGCCATCACCACCATCACCACCGTCTGGGCCACCCTTAGGGATAAATTTTTCTCGCAGAAAGGAGACACAGCCACGACCGCCATCTCCGGCTTTTACCTCAATTCGAACCTGATCGATAAACTTCATTTTCTCTACTCTTTATAAAATTACTATTTAAGTGCTCCATCGGTTGGGGTTGCGATCCCATAAGACGGAATAGTCACATAAAGTGTTTAAACGAAAGAGCCCGGTCACCGCAATTGCGATACCGGGCTCTTAAGTGATTCATGACAAAACAAATCAGGCGGCGTAAACGCTGATATGCTTACGCCCTTGCGCCTTGGTTTCAAACTTGACCACACCATCAGTAAGGGCAAACAAAGTATAGTCTTTGCCACAACCGACATTGGTTCCAGGATGAAAAGTGGTACCACGTTGACGTACCAGGATGGATCCGGCAGATACTAGCTGTCCGCCATAACGTTTAATCCCAAGTCGTTTTCCCGCGCTGTCACGACCGTTTCTGGTACTACCGGCAGCTTTTTTATGAGCCATGAGATGTCTCCTTAAGCTTCGATTGCCGCGACTTTAAGTCGGGTAATAGGTTGACGGTGGCCGAATTTCTTACGATACCCTTGGCGTCGCTTGGATTTAAAGACAAGCACTTTTTTGTCTTTTTCCTGAGCAACGATCTGTGCCTTAACTTTAGCACCTGGTACGAGAGGTGTTCCGAGTTTAACCTCTGCGCCACCGACCATGAGGACTTGATCGAGTTCAATGGTATCACCCACTGCACCATCGATCATTTCGACCTTTAAAAGGTCGCCTTCGGAAACTTTGTACTGTTTACCTCCGGTCTTGATCACCGCATACATTATTGTCATTCTCCTATCGATAAAAATGCAAACGCAGGTATTGCGCTGCAACGCGTGACTATATATAACCACTGCCGCACCTGTCAAGAAAAAATGGTGGATAAGATTTGCAGCGCTTGCGAGTTTAATCTGGTGCAGGATAAGGTGGCCTTTGAAACTTAACTAATGGGAACTAATTAATTTACATTAGCGTCCTGCTGGCGTATAGTCTTTTCTTTCTGTTGAGGAGATAGTAGATGGATGAACGGCGCCAGTTGGCACGACAGCTTGACGAAATTCAGCAGCAGGTTAAAGAGCTGGAGATTCGTTATGAACAATATTTTGCCGGTCTTGAGCGTCGTGAACCGATGAATGAGCGCAAAAATATTGCCAAGCAACTACGCCATTTTACCAATCGTCATATTGTCTGGACCGATTTGAGATTTCGGCATCAGAGTATATCCTCACGTTTCATGTCGTATGGACAATACTGGGACCGGATTTTGCGGCTCATGGATGAGGGTAAATATCATCGTCATATTGCCAAATTGAAATCAGCATCAACCAAGCCAGCTGTCGCAAAAACGGTTGAGCCGCAAACGGAAGCGGCCAGACTGCAACAAGAGCTCAGTCGGGCAAGAGCATCATGCGGACTGGCTGCCGGTGCTCCCAGTGCCGAAAAAATTGCCGATTTTTTGGCGGTACAGCGGGAAAAAATTCGCAACCGCTATGGTGATCGACAGGTTGTCTTTAGTATTGACAGCAGCGGTGATAAGCCCCGGATTAAAGTAAGCCTGAAACAATAAGAGACCCCATGCATATCTTGATAGCAACCCTGCATGTGCGCCCCTCAGCCCAGGCAGTACCTCTCGCTGCCGGATGTATTAAAGCCTGCTTGCCACCGGAGTTGCAGCGTCGCACCGAACTTGTTGACCTGTTTCCCGATCTCGATACGGCCAGTTTAAGCCGGAAACTTCTCGATCTTAACCCGACGATTATTGCTTTTCCCCTCTATGTCTGGAATCGGACCCAAGTTTTATCGCTTACCCGGTTATTACAACGGCAACGCCCGGAATTGATCCTCCTTGCGGGTGGTCCCGAAGCGAGTGCCGATAGCCAAAAGGTAATAAATGAGGGAGCTTTGGCTGGGATTATTCGAGGTGAGGGTGAAGTATCTTTTGCCGAATTAATCGCTGATCTAAGTGCAAATAAAACGACCAATGGGCTTTCCGGCTATCTTCCTGCTAAACCAGAATCTCAAATATTACCAGCCGCAGCGGTCTGTTCCGATCTGTCGCTGCTGCCATCTCCGTGGCTGACCGGACAACTGCCTTTGACAGAAAATTGTGGGGTACTCTGGGAGGTTGCCAGGGGGTGCCAGTTTAATTGTGCTTTTTGTTATGATGCCAAAGGGCATCAGGGGGTTCGTCCGTTTCCGACTGAGCGCTTACAGCAGGAGCTTAAACTCTTCGCTAAGCATCGAGTCGGCCAGATATGGATCCTCGATTCAACCTTTAATGCTCCCCCTAAACGGGGCAAGCAGTTGCTGCGGATGTTGCTCGAACTGGCACCACAGATCCACTACCATATAGAAGCGAAAGCTGATTTTCTCGATTCCGATACCATCAATCTCCTCTCTCAGCTTTCTTGCTCGGTACAGATTGGGCTTCAGTCTGCAACTGCAGCAGTGTTAGCGCCGCTGCATCGAAACTTACAGCTGCAGCAGATGGAGCAACATTTACAGCAAATGAGTCGTGCTGGAATCACCTTTGGACTTGACTTGATCTATGGGCTTCCCGGCGATAATCATGCGGGTTTTTGCAACAGCCTCGATTTTACTCTGCGCCAACAGCCCAATCAGGTGGATGTTTTTCCTCTGGCAGTATTGCCCGGTACGGAACTTTTTGATAAACAACGAGAATTCGGCATTCAGGGAGAGTCGCAACCCCCATATTTGCTTCAAACTAACCAAAGTTACTCGGCTACGGATCTGCAAAAAAGTCGCTTGCTTGCTGCCGCAACCGATATTTTTTACAATCGGGGCAGGGCGGTCGGGTTTTTTATCCAATTGTGTAACGCTTTAAAATTGTTACCGAGTGTCTTTTTACAGCAATTTGGTGACTGGCTCGTGACCGAAAAAAAAATCGGCTTGGAAGAAATTATGGCTGTAGACAATTGGCAGCCCGATGCAATTCTGCCGCTCCAACAACAATTTGTTGCCCAGCAGCTAAAGGCTAAAAAAATATCAAAATTGCTTGCCATTGCTACCGATTTAATCAACTTTCACTTTTTTTGTGCAACCACGTTGTTGGCTGATGATTGCTGCTCTGATAGTCGTAGACCGGGACAAAAACAGCGCTGGAAACTCAATCCGGCAGTGGCAATTCAGGGGTTTAATTATAGCTTGGATGAGTTGGAAATGGTTGGTGGTGAGTCGTTGGCAAAGATTTGCCGCCAGCTGGAACCGGAGCCCGGTCATGCAATTTTCCTGCGCCAGCAGGGAGAGGTGATTATTGAGGCGCTGGATGACGATTTTGCTGCTCTTCTTGGTCGGGCAAAAACAGCAAAAACCAGGCAGCAACTTGGCCATGGGCTTGCTCCCGAGTTGGCCACAGAACTACTTGATTTTGCCATTGCCCAAGGGTTGCTGCTGCCGGTCACTTAAGTAGTAGATCGACAAATCCCTGATAGGTCTGTCGCTTGCGCTCGGAATGACCATAAAGGGTGGAAGAAAATAATGCTGATGCTGCATGTTCGCCGAGCATCGAAAAGAGTTGGTAATCAATTGATTCAAGCTGTTCTTTATGGATGAATAGTCGGTAGATAGCCAATAAGCCAATCAACTGCTCTTGAATCATCAGGGGGATTGCGACAATGGGGGCATCAATATCGTCAGAGCCGGCACTGATTGACCCTTTATGGAAATAGTTTTCGGCGTTGGCAGCAATCTCTCCCAAAAGACCTTCGCCCAATGGAATATCGGCAAAAGTTTCATCAGCATCAAAGCCTTCGCCGGTTTCAAACCGCAGCAGGTCGGTTTTCTTATCGAACATAAAAACGGCAAACTTCTCAGCACCGACAAAGTTTATAACTACCTCTTTGATGATTTCGAGTGTTTCGGTACGATCAAGGGTAGAGTGGAGGCGGGAAGAGGCGATATAAAGATTGGTCAAGTTGTTATTTACATCCTCAACCTGAACCAGTTGGTTGGCAAAATCGAGATTTTCATGTTCCAGTTCGCCAATCCGCCGTAAAGCGTCATCCTGCTCGGTGCGTAGTTGTGAGCACTCATTTTCTAACGCCTGTAAGCGCTTGACGAGGTTCTTATCAACTCCATCAGCTTGTAATTGCTCTATTTTTTTGCTACGGATCAATCGGTCAAGAACTTTTTTACTGTGGTTGTCGGGGTGGATAAAGTATACTCCACAGCCGTCTTTATCTTTTGCTGCAGACCGTTTTATTTTTCCGTATAAAGAAAAAGGTTCGCCGTTTTCCCCTTCCAATTTCATTTCAACGGTGGTGTTTTCCTCCAGCTCTACTGGTGATTTAAGGCAGGCACCGCTGGCGGAGATGTCTTTTGCTGTAACGACGTGGAGGCGGCCACCTTCGTGCAATTGAATCGGGAGCTTTACCGTAACCCGTTCTGTGGTGCGGCGTTGAACTGAGCCGAGTAAACGGGCAACCTTTTCTCGCAGTTCCTGCTTATTAACTGGTTTGGTAATGTAATCATCGCAACCGGCATCAAGACAACTCTGTACTTCCTCTGGTTTCCCCGCTGCAGTTACCATCAAAATCGCCAGCTTTGCCCAGCGAGGATTGTTGCGAATGGAACGACATACTTCGTCACCATTAATTCCCGGCATATAATAGTCGAGCAACAATACATCGGGGGCAATTTTATCAAGTCGCTGTAGCGTTTCTTCGCCGGAAGAGGCGGTCACCAGATCGTAATCACAACCATGCAGGTAGGAACGCTCCAGCTCAAGGAACAAATCTACATCATCAACCAGTAATATTTTCGCCATCAATCTGTCTCCTTAAAAACTACAGATTAAGATTACCTGACGGCGGATGAAATGTAAAGATACAGAACGCAAAGATATTGTGGTCTCGATTTACCCTGTTTTAATCATTACTACCAGTTCACCATTTTTAAGGTCAACGCTGACTTTAGTTCCTTCTTCCGCTTCTCCACCAATCAAGGTTCTGGCAACCTTTGTTTCCAGCCGTCTCTGGATAAAGCGTTTCAGGGGGCGGGCGCCATAAACCGGATCGTAAGCGGTTTTGGCAATATAGTCATAAGCCGCAGGGGTCAGTTCCAGATCCAGGTGTCTTTTGACCATTCGTTGGCGTAATTCCTCAATCAGCAACACCACTATTTGCTTAATTTCTTCCTGGCTTAGAGGCTTGAAAATAATAGTATCATCGACCCGGTTCAGGAACTCTGGCCGAAAACTTTGCCGAAGCTCCTGCTCGACCTGGCGCATAGTTTCTGGTGTGATTTCCCCATTACGAATCCCGTCCAACAGGTACTGGGAACCAATATTTGAGGTCATGATGATAACGGTATTTTTGAAGCTGACAGTGCGACCCTTGGAGTCGGTTGCTCGACCATCATCGAGAATTTGTAATAAGATATTGAAGACATCGGGATGGGCTTTTTCAATTTCATCAAACAAAATTACTGCGTAAGGTTGTCGCCGTACCGCTTCGGTGAGTTGCCCCCCTTCTTCATAACCGACATAACCTGGAGGCGCTCCCAGCAAGCGACTGACAGCATGTTTTTCCATGTATTCCGACATGTCAATCCGGATCAGATTGTCTTCACTGTCGAACAAGGTTTCGGTCAGGGTCCGTGCCAATTCGGTCTTGCCCACCCCGGTCGGGCCGAGGAAGATAAATGAGCCAATTGGCCTACTTGGGTCTTTGATTCCCGCTCGTGCCCTGATTACTGCATCGGCAACTAACTGTACCGCTTCATCCTGACCGATAACCCGCTGGTGGAGGATCTCATCCAGCTGGAGCAACTTGTCGCGCTCGCTCTCGACCAATCGGGTTACTGGAATTCCAGTCCAGCGAGCAACGATATCGGCAATCTCATCTTCGGTAACCTCTTCCCGCAACATTTTGTTGCCATCATCGCTATTTTCAAGCCCAGCCTCAGCATCATGCAGGCGGCTTTCCAGCTCGGGTAAGCGCCCATGCTTAAGTTCGGCGGCACGATTGAGATCGTAGTTACGCTCAGCTTCGGCGCTTGCCAGTCGGGTTTGTTCAATCTCTTCCCGTAACTGTTGCACTCCGCGAATTCCCCCCTTTTCGTTCTGCCACTGGGCCGATAGCGTTTGCTCATTTTCTTTCAGGTCGGCAAGTTCTTTTTGTAATGCTGTTAAGCGTTCGCGACTGGCATGGTCTTTCTCTTTTTTTAGTGCGGCTGCTTCAATCTCCAGCTGCATCACCCGGCGGGTAATAGCATCGAGTTCAGCTGGCATCGAATCGATTTCGGTACGGATAGTGGCACATGCTTCATCAATCAGATCAATTGCCTTGTCGGGCAAAAAGCGGTCGGCGATATACCTCGCCGCCAATGAGGCAGCTGCCTTTAAAGCCTCGTCACTTATTGTCAGATGATGGTGCTCCTCGTAGCGCTGTTT
>DAOWKG010000102.1 GCA_030639985.1 Desulfuromonadaceae bacterium | reverse complement strand
GGGCAACCGCTTTTGGTTCAGTGGGTGCCGCCATATGTTTGTGTTTTATTGGCCTGAGAATGCCTTGTAGTCCTGCCGCTGGGTTGGATTCGATCCGTCCACTGGCAATAGCATACTGAAATATTTGGTTGCAGGTTCCCCGTAGTTTATGTGCTTGCTCTGCTGAGCGTATCTCTACGCGGCGCAGAACCTCAAGCAGGGCAGGTGCTTTGATTTCTTTTATGGGTGTGTCTCCCAGGAATGGGAAAAAGTCTTGCTCAAGTCTGGTTAACAACCGTCCGGAATGCTTTTCAGTCCATTTAGACTTAAACGTAGTATGCCATTCAATGGCAATAAGCTGAAAGGTTTCGGATAGTGCTAGCTCAATATCTTTCTGTTCTTTTTTTAATTCGTTGGGATCAACACCATTCGCAATTAACTTGCGAGCATCGTCACGGGCTTTACGGGCATCAGCAAGGGTTATTTCAGGATAGCTTTTAAGATAGAGCGTTTTGCGCTTATCGTTGAATCTATAATCCATTCGCCATAGTTTGCCGCCACTAGGAGAGACCAGAAGATGAAGTCCGCCGCCATCTGCCAACTTATATGATTTGGTTTGTGGTTTGGCAGTTCTTACTTGAATGTCACTGAGAGGTTTGATCCGTTTAGGCATGGGTATTCCTTCTTTTTGACGGTGCTTGATTTGGCGGTTTCCAAAGCACCGTCAAAGACACCGTCATAATGACTGGATTTCATGCTATCAGGATGGACTACGTAGGACAATGGAAAAAGAAAAACCCGCTACAGGAGCGGGCTTTCTGGTCTTCTATGGGTCTTGCTGGACTAACTTTTGGTGCCGAAGGCGAGACTCGAACTCGCACGAGCAATTGCCCACCACCCCCTCAAGATGGCGTGTCTACCAGTTCCACCACTTCGGCAAATCGGGTTGTTTTATACTTAATACTGACTTCGATTGTCAATAAGTTTATTGCTTTTGTTCTGGTGCTGCTGTTTTTACTGGTGCGTCGACCGAACTTGGCATTACTGTTTGTGAGCTTGGTGAACTATAGAAATATGCCAGAGTAAGGCTGGTCAGCATGAAAACAACTGCTGCACCAACGGTAACTTTACTCATGAAGTTTCCACCAGTTGAGCCAAATTGTGCCTGACTGCCACCGGCGCCGAATGAGGCACCTGCCTGAGCACCTTTGCCCATTTGTAATAATACGATAACGATTAAAGCAATTGAGACTACAATGTGGATTCCAATCAAGATTGACGTCATGCAACTTTCTCCCATAATTAATTTCAGAAACGTTGGAAGCTAGCATGGTTGTGTCTGTTTGCAAAGTACTTTTTTATCCTTTTAATTGCTAAAGAATTAAGCGATGATGATTAACATCTTCATAATATTTGTTTTGGGTTGTTATGTTGATTCTAGTGGTAGGTAAATACTATTAAATTTTAACTTGTTTTGGTGTCTTTGCTTGAGGGTTTAAGATTATGAGTGAGTCCATTGATGGTCATGATGGTGAATGTTTTTTACGGATGATCAATGGTATCGCCGATGCCGTGTTTGTCTCTGAGTGCCGTGATGATGGTGAACCGGGCAATTATACTCAGGTAAATGATGTTGCTTGTGAAATGCTCAATTTCAGTCGTGACGATTATTCACGACTCACCCCTTATGATATCAATCGAATTGCTATGGAGGAGCCGGATGTCTTTACGGTTATTCTTGCCGATGTAAATAAATCTGGTAAAACCCTGTTTAAGACAGAATTGCTGAGTCGTAGTAAGCAATGGATTCCGGTTGAAATTAGTAGTCAAACCTTTGAAATTGGTGGTCGTAAAGTCTATTTTTCGGTTGCCCGTAATATTGTCCTGCGGGAAAAACATGAAGCCTCTATTAAAACTCTGGTTCATAGTACTGTCGGTTTAACCGGACAGGCATGCCTTGAAGAAATTGTGCAGAATCTTTGTGGCTGGCTGGGTATGGAGGGGGCATGTGTCGGTGTTAAACAGGGCACAGATATCGAAATAAGAGCGAATTTTGCTGATGGACGACAGCAGTCGCAATTTTACTTGCCAGTCGTAAATTCCCCTTTTGAACGGGTATTTGAAGGCAAATTGTGTATCGGTCTGGATGCTGTATCACCCCTTTCTGTCAGAAACTTTTTGGCAGGTGACGATATCTACGGTTTTATCGCGATACCGATGGTCGGGCAGGGTGGTGATGTCATCGGTTTTGTCTGTGCTTACTCGCGTAAGCCGATCCAGTCGGAGCCGTATGTTGAGGATTTATTGTCGGTTATTGCTTCACGAGCTGCATCTGAGTGTGAACGGATGCATTTTGTGCTGGAATTGTCACGTAGCGAAGAACGCTTCCGGACGATATTTAATTCTACTGCAGAAGCAATTGTTGGGATCGATATGAGTGGGAAGGTTACTTTTTGTAATCCTTCAGCAGTAAAAATTCTTGGTTACAGTGATGAATCTGATTTGGTTGGTAACTGTTTTTATCATCTGATTTGTGTAGATCAGCAGGATGTCGGGTTTAAATGTTGTACCGAATGCCCATTTGTTGCATCAATTCTAAGTGGCAAAAAAATTAGCAGTGAAGATAAATTTGCCCACTTTGGTGGTCATGAGGTGCCCGTGGAGTATTGGAGCCACCCGATGAGCCGTGATAACAAGTTGATCGGGGCAGTAATTACATTTATCGATATTTCACGACGTAAAACATTGGAAAAACAATTACAGCATTCACAGCGAATGGAAGCAATTGGAACATTGACCGGTGGCATAGCCCATGATTTTAATAATATTTTGACGGTTATTTCCGGTTACGTCGGTTTGTTGCAGTCACAGCTCTCTGATAGCCCGAAAATATTATCAAGAGTTATGAAAATTGGTGAGGCTGCTGAACGTGGTTCAGAATTGACCAATGGACTACTTGCTTATAGCCGCAAGAAATCTGAGCCTTCAACTCCGGTTGATTTGAATCAACTGGTAATAAAAGTACAGGACTTTATTGATCAAATTATTGGTGAAGGGATCAAGAAGAACTTGGTATTGTCGGAGCAGCAATTGGTTGTTCTGGCCGATGCTTCTCAGATAGAGCAGGTTTTAGTGAACCTTGCCACTAATGCCCGTGATGCCATGCGTGGTAGTGGGGTATTGTCAATAACGGTCGAAGTAGAAGAAATTGATCGTAATTTTTGTCAGAGTTATGGCTATGGTGAACCCGGAACCTATGCTTTGATAACGGTGGCTGATAGCGGTATTGGCATTCCCAAAGAGATTCAACAGAAAATATTTGATCCATTTTTTACCACGAAGGATACCGGTAAAGGAACTGGATTGGGATTAGCGATGGTATGGGGAATCATTAAGCAGCATAAGGGGTATGTTGTGGTTGACAGTGCCCCTGGTGAGGGGTCGAGGTTTAAAATTTATTTGCCGTTGACCGATCAATATGTTTATCAATCTGCTATACATGTGAGTCAGCAATTGCCCGGTGGTAGTGAAACGGTGTTATTGGTTGAGGATGACCCTCTGGTACGTGAAACTACCCATAGTATTTTAACTACAGTCGGTTATGAGGTGGTTACCAGTGACTGTGCTGAATCGGCATTAAAAATTCTCGACCAGCAGCAAGAAAATTTTTCACTGATCCTTTCCGATGTGGTCATGCCCGGCATCAAGGGGCCTGAATTTTATCAAGAAATTAGAAAAAAAACAGCTATACCGGTAGTTTTTATAAGTGGGTATACGTTTGATTTTTTACGTGATCAAGGTTTACTCAGAGAAGGTGTTATGTTGCTCAATAAACCGATTCAGCCAATGGTACTATTAACTGAAATACGTAAAATATTGGATGCTGAGACAGATCATTGCTGAAATAAATTAAGCAACCGACAAACTTACTACTTTTGCGGCGCTGGTTATCCCTTGACTGCTATCAACGCTACCATTTCTTGTTGCAAATATCCCATATAGTATTGACAGTTTGTGCGATGGGTGGTAGAACGCTATTTTAAAACCCTATGGGAGTAGTGCTTATGATAAAAAAAATGATCGGTAGAAAACTTAAGGCTTCACGCCTGAAAAGGGATAAAACTATTCAGGAACTTGCTGGAATGTCTAAGGTTTCTTCGAATATGATCTCCAGAATAGAACGAGGATTAACAATTCCATCGGTTGAAATATTGATGAAGCTTGCTGACTCATTGGGGTTGAGCATCAGTTATTTTGTCGAAGAGGCCGAAAAGGGAAATACGGTAGTTTTTACCCCTGCTAATCAGGGTGAGCCCATTTTCTTCTTTGAAGATAAGCATAAAATAGTCAGTTTGACTCAAGGTCTACGTGATCCCGGTTTCTCTGTTTTTATCGACACGATTGAGGCGTACTGTGACAGTGGTGAAGGTGGTATGGTTCATACTGGTGAAGAATTTGCGATGGTGCTCGATGGGAGTCTCGATTTCAATATTGAAGGTATCGACTATCATTTAGATGCGGGTGACTCACTCAGTTTTAAAGCTGCCCTACCGCATAGTTGGCGGAATAGTAACAATCGACAAACCGAAGTGCTCTGGGTTGTTTCACCGCCGCCAAATGTTTAAAGGCCAGTGCTTTTAGTCGCGTGATTGCAGTTGTGGTAGAAAGGAGTATGTTCTGATGCAGGTAAAAAAAATAGTCGGGAAAAAATTAAAGGAAATTAGACTCAAGCAAGACTTAACGATTCAGGTTCTGGCTGAGAGATCTAAGGTTTCTTCCAATATGATATCGAGAATAGAGCGTGGCTTGACTATTCCATCGGTGGAGATATTGATGCGTTTGGCCACCGTTTTTGATAAGAGTATCAACTATTTTGTCGAAGATGTTTCAACCTCACATGAAATTGTTCATACTCGCCCTGGTGGACGAGACAAAACTGTCTATGATGATGAGCATAATATGCATACCGAGTCGTTTACTTCCGGGCTGCGTGATCCACAATTCATGTCATTTTTCTGTACGGTTCAAAAAGGTGGCAAGAGTGGTGCTTCAAATATGTATCACCCTGGAGATGAGTTGATCTACATCTTGGAGGGCCGTTTGAAGATGGAGATTGTCGATGAAGTATATATTCTCGAAGAGGGGGACAGCCTTAGTTTTAAATCTCATCTGCCCCATCGCTGGGAAAATATCGGTGCTGAGGATGCCAAGGTCATCTGGACTCTCTCCCCATTTACTATAATTTAGACTGTCATTGACTTTGAATGGCTCAACCAATTGAAATTTATGCGACTCTTCTTGACATGTTTAAGTTGTCTTGTATAATTCATGCATAATTTTCGTGGAATCAGTATCACTAATGGAACCTGTTAGGGGGCTTTATGAACAAGTCTGAACTGGTAGAGACGTTATCAATTGAAAACAATCTTACCTATAAAAAATCGGAACAGATAGTTAATCTGATTTTTGATGCCATGTCGCAAGCTTTGATCGATCAAGACCGAATTGAAATTCGTGGTTTTGGCAGCTTTATGGTGAAGGATTATAAGGCTTATATGGGGCGCAATCCCAAAACTGGTGAAATTATCCAAGTTGCTGAAAAAAAATTACCATTTTTCAAGGTTGGTAAAGAATTGCGGGAACGTGTAGATAATTGATTCCCGTGATTAGTTAAAATAGTTCACCGAGACCCGTTCATCGTTTGTGGACGGGTCTTTTTTTAGAATTGGCAGGTGAAAATATGTTGCATGTTTATAAGGGGATAACTCCAGCCCTCGATAGTACTGTTTTTTGTGCCGATTCCGCCGATATTATTGGTGCGGTAGAAATCGGAGCTGAATCAAGTGTTTGGTTTCAGGTTGTCATTCGTGGTGATGTAAATCATATCCGGATTGGCAAGAGAACCAATATCCAGGATGGTACTGTAATTCATGTCACCAACAAAACTCATCCTACTATTATTGGTGATGATGTAACCATTGGTCACAATGCTACCTTGCATGGGTGCACCATTGGTAACCGCTGTCTGATTGGGATGGGTGCCGTTATCCTCGATGGTGCTGACATCGCTGATGATGCCATGATCGCTGCTGGAGCACTGGTTACTCCGGGGACGATGGTCCCTGCTGGTACCTTGTATGTCGGCTCCCCAGCGGTGTATAAGCGTCACTTGACTGCCGCTGAGATTGGCGACTTGAAACAGTCGGCTATTAACTATCTTAATTATGTTGCAAGTTATATAAATTGAGCATGTCGATTAAATTGAATGGAGAACAATGTGAATCAGGTGAATTTTTCTGATCTGGCTGACAATCAACTTTTTGATGGAATGGCGGCAACAGAGATAGAATATTTAGGTTCTATCTTCAATCAGATAAGGGTCGCAGAGGGAAAGACCGTTTTTATCGAAAATATGCCCGGTGAGTCGCTCTATTTTGTGCAACAGGGTACGGTACAGGTTTCTCAATTGCTGGCAGAGATCGACGAGCAGGATTTGGTAACTTTGGGTGCCGGAGATGTGTTTGGGGAATTGGCAATTATCGATGGTGGTAATCGCTGCGCCACTGCCAGGGTGGTAAAGAATACGGTTTTATATGTTTTGCAAAAAAAAGACTTTAACAAGCTGGTGAGTGAAAAGCCGCGCCTGGGTTTGCAGTTGACTTTAAATATCGTCAGGATTTTCACTGCTAAAATGCGCAGTGCCAAGCAAGAGTATCGTGCCATGCTGGTTGCCAGTCTGAATCGAAACAGTTAGTTTTATATTTAAGTTATTAAAAAAGTCGGCTAATTTTTTTTGCCGGCTTTTTTTTGTGACTTTTTGATTGAGAAATCTTTGTTTGCGTTATAGTATCTGCGCGTGAAATCAGGGGGGAGGGTAGTGCCCATTTTTTTTACTATAAAGTTGGAGGTATAATGTCTGCATTACTGAATCAGCAATTGTTATTCGGGTTGTTGGGCGGTCTTGGTATGTTCCTGTTTGGCATGAAGATTATGTCGGAAGGTTTACAAAAGATTGCCGGTGATAAAATGCGGAAGATCCTGGCGGTATTGACCAACAACCGGGTCATCGGTGCACTGGTCGGAATCGCAGTTACGGCGATTATTCAATCATCAAGTGCAACCACCGTTATGGTTGTTGGCTTTGTTAATGCTGGATTGTTGACGTTGGTGCAATCGATTGGTGTAGTTCTTGGTGCCAATGTCGGTACCACCATAACCGCACAGTTGATAGCTTTTAAAATTACTAAGTTTGCCCTGCCTGCTATCGGTCTTGGTGCCGGTCTCGCCCTTTTTAGTAAAAACAAGAAATATGTTTATATTGGAGAAATTGTTCTAGGTTTTGGACTGTTGTTTTTTGGTCTGGCAACCATGAAGCACGCATTTAATCCCTTGAAAAGCAGTGAAGAGTTTCGCCAGATATTTTTGCTGGTTGGTGACTACAAGCTGTTAGGTGTGTTGATTGGTGCACTGCTCACGGTTGTTGTCCAGAGTAGTAGTGCCACTATTGGTATTACCCTGGCTTTGGCAAGCTCTGGTCTGGTTTCGTTTGAGGCTAGCGTTGCTTTGATTTTGGGCGAAAATATAGGTACTACAATTACTGCAAACCTTGCTGCTATCGGCACTAATCTGGCTGCTAGGAGAACTGCTTTTTCTCACTTTTTGTTTAATACCATCGGTGTCCTCTACATGTTGATATTGATGCCGATATTTATGAAATTCATATCTTCTATTACGCCAGGTGATGCAGATTTTGTGATTCAAACTCAAGCTCAGGTGGCCAGCTTTGGCGGTGAAATAGGGGATAAACCCTTTATTGCCCGCCATATTGCTAATACTCACACCCTTTTTAATATTATCAATACGATCATTTTTCTCCCCTTCATCGGTGTCTTGGCCAAAATGTCTACATTGGTTATTCGGGGTGAAGATGATTTGGATGAAATGCAGATGAACTTTATTGACGATCGGGTATTGAATACGCCGCCGGTCGCAATCGGTCAGGCTCGTCGTGAAACTCGACGAATGGCACTAATCGCATTGGAAATGCTGGAAGAGACTAATGAGTTTCTCGAAGATGGCAATTTAAAAAGAATCAAAGATTTAGAAAAGAAAGAAGAGTTGGTAGATATTCTCCAGCGTGACATTTTAGGATTTCTGGTTAAGTTGTCGCAAAGATCGATATCGACCGAAACGTCGGAGTCAATTGGCTCGTTGATGAATATGGCCAACGATCTGGAGCGTATTGGTGATCATTGTGAAAACATTTGGAAACTTGGTATTCGCCGGATGGAAGGCAAAATTAGTTTTTCAAATTTTGGTGAAAATGAAATTTCCAATATTGGTGAGAAAACCCAGGAGTTTTTACAGTTTGTTATCACTGCACTCGAAAATGAAGACAAGACTATTGGTGTTAAGGCGATGGAATTAGAAGATGAGATCGATGATCTGGAAGAAGACCTTCGTGCTAACCACATCGCTAGATTAAATACGGGCGAATGTGCTGTACAGTCAGGGTTGATCTTTATTGATATCCTGCATAGTTATGAAAAGATTGGTGATCATACCTACAATGTTTCCGAGGCTGTCATCGGGGATAAATAAATGTTAGCTGCAATCGATGTTGGCAGTAATACTATCAGGATGCTGATAGGTGAATGCTGTGACGGAGCGATTGTCCCACATAGCTATCATCGTAATATAGCCAGGCTGGCCGGTAATTTTTCGCTTGAAACAGGTTTGTCTGACGTTGCCAGGGATCGAGTTATTTCGATCCTTGAATCATACCAAAAAACTCTCATATCGCTAAATATTACCGCTGTCCATATAGTCGGAACGGCAGCATTACGCCGGGCAAAGAACCAACAATATTTTTTAAGCCAGGTGCTTGCAGCTACTGGTTTTGAAATTGAAGTTATTGCTGGTAGGCAAGAGGCCTTGCTGACAACGGTGGGAGTGCTCTCCGTGTGCAATTCCAGCGATAAAAATCTTATGATTATCGATATTGGTGGTGGTAGCACTGAAATCACCGCTATTGTCGCTGGTAAAATTCAATTACACGAAAGTTATCCCCTTGGGGTGGTAGGTCTTTGTGAAGAATGTTCTTCTGTGACTGATCGGCAGCAGCAAATAGATTTAATTATTAAGCAATTTGCCGAAAAGTTACGCCGCCTCGATTTAGCCGCGCACAACTATCTGCTTGTCGGTACTGCAGGAACTGTAACCACGTTGGCAGCGATCCATTTACAGCTTGAAAAATATAATCCTGAATTGATAAATAATCGCGAACTATCGGTAGCTTGGCTTGAAAGTGTTAAGCAAAAACTTGAATCAATGTCGGTACTGCAACGGGAATCTCTGCCGGGGATGGAGCAGGGTCGTGGCAACCTGATTATTCCTGGTTTAGAAATTATATTAGCATTTCTGAAACTACTGCAGTTATCCCACCTGAAAGTAGTTGATGCCGGTCTGCTTGAAGGAGTTTTTCTGAACGGTTGTAATTGTGAAGACTCTGTCAGCTATGCCAATTGAGTGTCCTTTCAGTTAATTTTGGTTGCCGATTTAAAAAATAACATCGTAATCATGAAAATCACATAAATTGCAGTTCAAAACTTCGCGGTTGGGGGTCAACTCAGATTGACAGAACCGGTTTGTTTTTCTATTATCCAGCAGTTCTATTTTTGTTTATTATCATACTTAGCAAGGGTTGTTATGAAAAAAACTTTACTTTCCGGCAATGAAGCGATTGCCCGTGGCGCGTACGAAGCTGGTGCGCTGGTTGCCTGTGCTTATCCTGGAACTCCAAGCACCGAAATTCTCGAAAATATAACCCAGTTTAAAGAGATTGATGCTTCTTGGTCACCGAATGAAAAAGTGGCTCTAGAGGTTGGGATTGGTGCCAGTTTTGGCGGCGCCAGAGTTTTAGTTACGATGAAGCATGTTGGTGTTAATGTCGCAGCCGATCCTTTGTTTACGTTAGCTTATACCGGGGTACGCGGTGGATTAGTGTTGGTAACGGCAGATGATCCTGAGTTGCATTCATCGCAAAATGAACAGGATAATCGCAACTTCGCTAAATTTGCCAAGGTTCCAATGATGGAACCTGCTGATAGTCAGGAAGCACTCGAATATACCAAGTTGGCTTTTGAAATCAGCGAGCAGTTTGATGCTCCGGTATTTTTACGCAGTACCACCAGAATTTCCCATTCCAAATCTGTGGTATCTCTGGGGGAACGTCCTACCGATATTCCTCAGCCCAATTTGGATCGTGATCCTGCCAAGCTCGTCATGTTGCCCGGTAACGCCCTTAAGAGACACCTGATTGTTGAGAAAAAAATCCTCGATATGGAAGAATGGGCATGTAAACAACCATTTAACCGGATTGAAACTGGAACCGGGAAAGTTGGCGTGATTACCTCGGGAGTTTCTTATCAATATGTAAAAGAAACAATGCCTGATGCTGCGGTCTTGAAGTTAGGAATGGTTTACCCCCTTCCCAAGCAGTTGATCAGAGATTTTGCCGCAAACTACGAAACCCTTTACGTAATTGAAGAGCTTGATCCCTTCATTGAAGAGCAGGTTCGTGCCATGGGGATCGAAGTTATAGGCAAGGATAAGCTCTCTTTGTGTGGTGAATTGACTCCCGGGAGAATAAAAAAGCAACTGTTCGGGCAGGAGATTCCCAATGTTGATACTTCCCCTGAACTGCCGCCACGACCACCAAGTATGTGTCCTGGCTGTCCTCATCGTGGCGTATTTTATGAGCTGAAAAAAGCAAAAGCATATGTTTCGGGTGATATTGGTTGTTATACCCTTGGTTTTATGCCTCCGCTGTCAGCGATGGATACCTGTATTTGTATGGGTGCCAGTGTCGGTATTGCGACTGGTATCAGTAAAGTTTTGTCGGAAGAAGAAAAACGCAAAGTTGTCGCCGTTATTGGAGATTCAACCTTTCTTCATACCGGTATCAATGGTCTGATGGATATGGTCTATAATAAATCGACCTCAACGTTGATTATTCTTGATAACCGTATTACTGCCATGACGGGTCGACAGGAAAATCCAACCTCTGGTTATGCCCTTAATGACCTCGAAGCGCCGCGGGTCGATTTGGAACAACTCTGTCGTGCGGTTGGGGTAAAACATGTAACTATTCTTGACCCCTACGATCTCGAAATGACTGGCAAGGTCATTCGTGCCGAAATGGCGCGCCAAGAAGTTTCGGTTATCATTACTACTAAACCTTGCATGTTGGTGCCTCGCGATAATCAAAATCCACGTCCACCACTATTTGTCGATAATGACAAATGTACCGGTTGTCGAGCATGTCTGCAAATTGGCTGTCCGGCAATAACTTGGGATGCAAAGCTTAAAAAAGCGGTTGTAGACAAGATTATTTGTACCGGATGCAATGTCTGCAAGCAGACTTGTCGATTTGATGCCTTTCAGGAGTGTGGTGATAAATAATGAGTGATGTAAAAAATATATTGTTGGCAGGTGTCGGTGGGCAGGGAATTTTGCTGGCCAGTGAAGTTATCTCTGAGGTGATGCTTCTCGCTGGGCTGGATGTGAAAAAGAACGAAATCCACGGGATGTCACAGCGTGGTGGTAGTGTTGTGTCCCATGTCCGTTATGGTGAAAAAGTTTTCTCATCGATTATCCCAGAAGGGGAGGTTGATATTCTTTTCAGTTTTGAACTATTGGAAACATGTCGTTATCTGCCGTTGATGCGCAAAAATGGTCAGGTTATTGCCAGTGATTGGCAAATTTCTCCTCCTGCAGTTGCTCGAGGGGTCTTACCTTATCCTGAAAAATTGGTAGAAAACATTAAGCAGCAATTTCCAGCGTCGGTGGTAGTTGATGGTTTAAATCTGGCGTTAGCAGCTGGCAATCCTAAGACTGTCAATACCGTATTGCTTGGTGTGTTATCAAAAACCTTAACATTTGATCGCAGCTTGTGGCTGACTGCATTAGAGCGGATGATTCCAAAACGCCTTATGGATGTGAATATGAGAGCATTTGAAATGGGCTGTGGGGAGGCATAGCAATGATCTGGAATGATGATTTTGAAACTTTGCCTCGTGAGGCATTAGAATCGTTGCAACTTAAACGGCTACAACAAACCCTTGATAAGGTTTATGCCGCAGTACCATTTTATCGTGAGTCATTTGATAAGGCGGGGATTAAGCCTGGCGACATTAAATCGCTCGCTGATCTGCAACGACTGCCGTTTACCTTAAAGCAGGATATGCGAGACAGTTATCCCTACGGCCTGTTCGCTATTCCACTGGAGCAAATTGTTCGGATTCATGCCTCTTCCGGGACCACCGGGAAACCAACCGTTGTCGGTTACAGCAGGCGTGATATCGAAAACTGGACCGAGCTGATGGCACGTTCTTTTGCTGCGGCGGGAACTCATCGTGGCGACATTATCCATAATGCTTATGGTTATGGTCTTTTTACTGGCGGCTTAGGTGCTCATTATGGTGCTGAGCGGGTAGGGGCATCAGTTATCCCGATGTCGGGTGGAAACACCAAAAAACAATTGATGATCATGCAGGATTTTGGCTCCACGGTTTTAACCTGTACCCCATCATATAGTCTCTATTTGGCTGAAGTAGCAGCCGAAGAGGGGATTGATATTCGTAAGTTAAAATTAAAAGTAGGCATTCTTGGCGCAGAACCGTGGAGTGAAAAGATGCGCCAGGAAATCGAAGCCAAACTCAATATTAAGGCGATAGATATATATGGTCTCTCCGAAATTCTCGGTCCCGGTGTCGGGATCGAATGTATTGAAGCTCAAAATGGATTGCATATCTGGGAGGATCATTTTATCCCGGAAATTATTAACCCCGAAACCGGCGAAGTGTTGCCTGATGGTGAAAAAGGTGAGTTGGTCATTACCACTATCACCAAAGAAGGTATCCCTCTGATCCGTTATCGTACCCGAGATATTACCCGGTTAATCAAGGAACCATGTATCTGTGGTCGGACTCATGCACGGATTGAACGTTTGAGTGGCCGTAGTGACGATATGATGATTATTCGTGGGGTCAATGTTTTCCCCAGTCAGATTGAGTCGGTTATCTTCGCTATTGAGGGCGTTGAACCCCATTATCAATTGATTGTTGAGCGGGATGGAAATCTTGACACCCTTGAGGTTCAGGTCGAAGTTAATGAACAGACCTTTTCCGATGAAATCAAGGTGTTGCAAGGGCTTTCAAATAAAATCAAAAAAGATATCAAGGATCTACTGGGCGTGACCTGTAAGGTGCGTCTGGTTGAGCCCAAAACAATCACCCGTAGCGAAGGTAAGGCTCAGCGGGTTATCGATAACCGGAAAAAATAAACGTGAGGATCTAATTATGAAAGTTGAACAGATTTCAATTTTTATTGAGAATAAATCGGGTCGCTTGGCTGAAGTTACCGGTATCCTGGGAAAAAACGACGTTAATATCCGGGCATTGTCGTTAGCCGATACCTCCGATTTCGGCATTTTACGTCTTATCGTTGATGATAGTAAAAAAGCCCTTAAAGTGTTGAAAGAACAGCGCTTCACGGTGAGTATTACCCATGTTATCGGCGTTGCGGTGTCCGATACTCCCGGTGGGTTAACGAAAATATTGCAAATTCTTGATAAGAATAATGTCAATGTTGAGTACATGTATGCTTTTGTTGAGCGTTCTGGTGATAATGCCGTCATAATATTTCGTTTTGATGATATCGACGAAGCCATAGTCGCTCTGACCGATAATGATATCAAAATTTTACTGAGTGAACGAATTACCTCGATATAAGAACCTAACTATATGAACCCGTCTGCAAATTTCTGGAATCGTGAGGCCGAAACTCTTCCCCGGGAAGAGTTATCTAAACTGCAACTACAACGGCTGCAGGCCACATTAACATTGGTTGCCAATAAGGTTCCCTGTTATCAAGCTAAATTTAAGGATAGCGGGTTTCTTCCCGGCGATATTAAATCTTTAACCGATTTAAGCCAATTACCATTTACTACTAAAGATGACCTGCGGCTTAATTATCCTTATGGCATGTTCGCTGTGCCAATGCGTGATGTTGTCAGAATTCATTCCTCTTCCGGTACTACTGGTAAGCCAACAGTGGTTGGTTATACCAAAGAGGATATCCGCACCTGGACCGAGTTGGTTGCTCGCTTTATGACCGCTGCTGGGGTTACCGAAGAAGATATAGTTCACATTGCTTTTGGTTATGGGTTATTTACCGGTGCATTTGGTTTGCATTATGGCTCTGAAGCTATTGGCGCATCGGTCATCCCGATATCTGGTGGTAATACTGATAAACAGTTGATGATTATGCAAGATTATCGATCATCTGCACTGGTTTGTACCCCTTCTTATGGATTAACCCTTGCTGACCGGATGGAAAAAGAGGGGATTGATCCCGCATCTCTAGCCCTGCGGGTAGGATTGTTTGGTGCTGAACCGTGGAGTGAGCAGATGCGGATAGAACTTGAACAGCGACTCGGCATCATTGCTACCGACAACTACGGTTTGTCAGAAATTATGGGGCCAGGGGTTGCTGGAGAGTGTCTGCATAAGCAAGGAATGCACTTGGCTGAAGATCACTTCTATGCTGAAATAATTGATCCAGATACCGGGCAAGTATTGCCGGAAGGTTCCGTTGGTGAACTGGTACTTACCAGCTTGACCAAACAGGCGTTCCCGATGATTCGCTATCGGACTCGTGACATTACCAGGCTTGATTATGCCACCTGCGATTGTGGCCGTACCTTGGCGAGGATGGAAAAAACTCGAGGTCGAACAGACGATATGTTGATTATAAAAGGGGTTAACGTTTTCCCAACTCAAATTGAAGAAGTACTGTTTCAAATTGAGGGTTGCGAGCCCCACTATCAACTGATTATTGAACGTCATAATAATATGGATTCCCTGGAAGTTCAGGTCGAAGTAAATGAACATATCTTTTTTGATGAAATGAAACAGCAGCGCCAGTTTGTCGTTCAGGCCGAAAAGCGTCTTGCTACGGTTCTAGGGGTGAGTGCCAAGGTTAAACTGGTGGAACCGGCTTCTATTACTCGTCATGAAGGTAAGGCGGTTCGGGTTATTGATCGGCGTAAATAGAAACCATCTGCTATGTGAAATTGGAATTGAGTAACTAGTTATGGATATTGTTGTAATATATAAAGTAGGTCTTATCGTTGCAGTCGCTATGGCACTGTTGTGGTCATTCGTTTTTGATAAAAAAAAGCCGGCTACTGCCAAGGAATTTGTCGCAAAATTGATTGCCAGGGCGCTACTTATAGTAGTTTTGTTTGTTGTTTTAATGGGATTTTGCTATTTAGCATTTGGAATGTTTCAGCAATCAACTATGGCAAGTGAAATAAGTTTGCCTGCTAAGCAATAATTTAAGTTATTCAGCTGGAGTATACAGTAATGGAAATAATAATTATGTGGATTGTGTTTGCCTGTGCTTCCTACTCGGTTGCGGTAACTAAAGGTAGACGGCGTTATCTTTGGTTTGGAATCGGTTTGTTGCTTGGGCCATTTGCGACCTTGATTGTGGGAATGATGCCCAAAGTTACTGCTGACGGTAGCTGATCCCCCCCCACTGGTGATTTTAAAATGAAAAAAAGAATCTTAAAAGTTATTATTGTAACCTCAGCCGGTGCTGCCCTTGGCGCTCTATTCGGCTATCTTGGGCAATGTGCTGGAAGTACTTGAGGTGCCAGTTCCAGCCCCTGGTCAGGGGCACTTTTTGGAGCTCTGGTCGGTTTTATTTTTGGTTGTTTGCCGGGGGAAGAAAACAAATAAAGGTGGCGGCTCCATTCTGATCTGGTAATCTTATAGTTAGATTGTATCTATGTTTATCGACCTAACGATAAGGAGCCGTTGCCATGACAGAAAATAAGCAGCAGAATAATGATCAGGATGAAGTACGCTTGTATGAAAAATTTGTGACCCGGACTGAAGAACTGCTCGAAAATGGTAAGAAAACACTGGATGAAACCATTAAACGAGCCGGTGATGAGTTGATTACTGCGGGTAACTTCACTAAGGAACAGGCTGAAAAGGTATCCGTTTTTATAAAGCGTGATATCCAACATGCGGTTGACAGTGCCGATGCCGTCAAAGAGGCGGTAGATCTTCATCGTATTGCTGTCGGTGCGCAGAGTATTTTTTCTAAAATATTATCGAATACAGCCGAAACACTGAGTGATTTGGCACAAAAATCTGAGCAGCAACTTGAATTTAAAACCGGGGAAATTACCAGTCCAGGGAGTTTGACTTGTAAGAATTGTGGTGAAGTTATTCATATGAAAAAAACTGCCAAAATACCCCCATGTCCAAAATGTCATAAAACTTTTTATCGGAAATCTTATTGATGGTTGTACCCTTATTCGTGAGCTATAACCTCCAAATTTTCCGTTTCTAGTCAAGCAATTTTATTTGCAATATTGTCTACTTGTTTAACCAAGTTATTTTCTATATGTTTCAAAGTTTGCGGAAAAATATTAACGGAGATTTGTATTATGGGTATGTTCAGTCGTTTTTTTAAGAGTGAGAGTAATGATAATAGCGGACCGATTCCACCGGAAGTTCTGCCGCTTCGAAATGATATGTGCTGGTGTGGCAGTGGGTTGAAATATAAAAAATGTCACCTGGATAAAGATCAGGTTTATTTGGAAAATAAAAGGCAAAAAGAGTTGGCGGCAAAAAAAGCTTGTAGTCCGGTTTATGGCTGAGGCCCTCGTCGTTGAAAACCGGTTCGGGTTTTCGTTTTAAATTAATACAAAATATTTTGAAATGATTATCTGTGGGGACAGAATTTATATTCTGTCCCCACAATATTTATAAACTATATTGTTAACAGGGTCAGTATGTCACTTACGTTACCAGTTGTAGCACTTGTTTGCGGATTAATACTGCTGGTTTTTAGCGCCGATCGGTTTGTCGATGGTGCTGCAGCAACAGCACGTTATGCCGGGATGCCACCGTTGTTAATCGGGATGCTGGTGATAGGCTTTGGTACCTCTGCTCCCGAAATGGTGGTTTCTGCTATTTCGGCTAGCCAGGGTAATCCCGGTTTGGCTCTCGGAAATGCCTATGGTTCAAATATCTCCAATATCGCTCTGATTCTAGGGCTGACTGCATTA
Source organism: Desulfuromonadaceae bacterium (assembly GCA_030639985.1). Classification (GTDB taxonomy): domain Bacteria; phylum Desulfobacterota; class Desulfuromonadia; order Desulfuromonadales; family Geopsychrobacteraceae; genus Desulfuromusa. Next base: position 3,401 of record DAOWKG010000102.1, on the reverse strand, counting down.
ATATCTCCCATAACGGTGCGACCCAGCGTGTTGCGAAAAGAATTGCCGGTATTGTTCGTGGTGACACTGGTGGCCATCGCCATTATGTTTGATCTGTATCTCGGCCGGGGAGATGCCTACATTCTGTTGGCCCTATTTACCCTGATCATGAGTTGGTCGGTCTGGCTTGGATTGCGACATCGGAAGGAGAGCGAGGCTGGAGCTCTGGAAAATAGTGTCACAGTCGATGCCAATCAAATGAGCCTTAAGGTTGCTATAGCTTGGTTGTGTGGTGGTATGGTGTTGCTGGTCATCAGCTCCAGAATTCTGGTTTGGGGAGCGGTTGCTATTGCCCGTAGTTTTGGGGTTAGTGATTTAATTATCGGCTTGACTGTTGTTGCCATTGGGACTTCATTGCCAGAACTTGCTTCGGCGTTAGCTGCAATCAGGAAAGGGGAGCACGATTTAGCCATCGGCAATGTAATTGGTTCCAACTTATTTAATACCTTGGCGGTGGTAGGTATTGCCGGGGTAATTCACCCTTTGGCTATTGCGCCGGAAGTTCTTTATCGTGACTGTTTGCTGATGAGCCTTTTGACGTTAGCATTGTTCTTTATCCGCACTAGAGCTGACGGAAAAAGAGAGATAGCCCGTGTCGAAGGAGTTGTTTTGTTGTCGATATATCTTGGTTATTCCGGTTATCTCATTTCTAAAGTAGTCGGTCTGGTGTAGCACCGTAACCCTCATCTTTGTCCTATTGCTTCTGCCGATATCTATTTTCCTGCCCATCAATCCTGTCGATTACTGTTAAACATGAATAAAAAACATAACTATATGGGTTGACATCTGTCCTGATATGAATGATATTCTCTTTCTATGGATATAAAGAGAACAATCGACGAAATTGATCATAAAATACTGGCGATACTTCAGGAAAAAGCGCGAATTCCAAATGCTGAAGTATCTCGTCAAGTTGGGATGGCCCCTTCTGCCGTGTTGGAGCGGATTCGAAAGCTGGAAGATCGCGGCATTATTGCAGGGTACGAGGTTCGCTTGAACCCACAACCTTTCAATCAGGGTCTAATGGCTTTCGTACAAGTCAGTGTCCAATCTACCTGTCGAGCTGATCTGGCTATTTCCTTATCTGCTGTGACGGGGGTTCAGGATGTCCATCAGGTTGCCGGCGACGATGGTTATTTACTTAAGCTGCGGGTCGCTGATAATGCTGAGTTGGGAAGAGTTCTCGCCGATGAAATCTGTCCCTTGGATGGGGTGCAGCAGACCAAAACCAGTATCGTTTTGAATACCATCAAAGAAACCAGAAAAATAGATTTAAGCCGTTTATCTGCGTAAAAGGAGCAGTCCCATGCCGATGTCAAAGAGTTTTAAAGATCGCCTTTTTCCGATTACCGAACAATTAGTTGAACATTATGGTTCTCCTTTTCATATTTATGATGAGGTAGGCATCAATGAAACAGCTGAAAACCTTAAACAGCTTTTTGCCGGGGTTGCCGGTTTTCGCGAATATTATGCAATCAAAGCGTTGCCTAATCCCGCTATTCTTAAATTGATGCATGAACAAGGGTTTGGTTTTGATTGTAGTTCGATTGCTGAACTAATATTGAGTCGTCAGGTTGGTGCACAGGGGGAAGATATTATGTTTACCTCCAATAATACCGATCAAGACGAATTTACCATTGCCGCAGCAGATGGCGGCTGTGTTCTAAATCTTGACGATATCTCGTTAATCGAAAAAGTCCCCGATTTTCCAGAACTGATTTGTTTTCGTTACAATCCGGGGCCACGCCGAACCGGTAATGTGATTATTGGTAATCCCGTTGAAGCCAAGTATGGGGTTACCCATGAACAAGTGGTTGAGGCATATCGTCTGGCACAGCAACGTGGGGCAAAACGGTTTGGTTTGCACACCATGGTGGCATCAAATGAACTCGACTACAGCTACATGGTCGAAACGGCCAGAATGTTATTGGGAATTACGCAATTAATTGATGCTGAACTCGGCATCAAACTTGAGTTTGTCAATATTGGTGGTGGGTTAGGAATTCCTTATGAGCCGGAGCAGGCTGCCATTGATATTAATGCCCTTGCCGCTGAAATTGAAACTTTGTTTAGTAGCTACAAGGAAGATCACGGTTATGTTCCGCACATGTATATGGAAAGTGGCCGTTTTATGACCGGGCCACATGGTTGCCTCGTGACCTCAGCAATCAATCATAAGGATATATACCGTAAATATATTGGTGTTGATGCTTGCATGTCGGCGTTGATGCGCCCGGCACTATATGACGCTTATCACCATATTGATGTTATCGGTAAGGAAAATGCTCCCAAAGAAGAGGTGTACGATATTGTCGGCTCACTTTGTGAAAATAACGATAAATTTGCGGTACAACGTCAATTACCCAAAATTGACGAAGGTGATATTCTCGTTATTCACGATACCGGAGCCCATGGTCACGCGATGGGATTTCAGTATAATGCCAAATTGCGTCCCAAAGAGTTGTTGCTTCGTGCCGATGGCTCGGTAGAATTGATCCGGCGTGAAGAACTGCTTGATGATTACTTTGCGACGTTGAATTTTGCGGCAGATAGATTTTCTCCAGCACCGAAAAAGGGATAAGCTTGCCTGCTTCTACAGCTTTGAAATTGGGTACAATTATTTCACCCTTAACGGTGGAGACGCTGGTTAATGGCGGCGCCGGATTGGCACGGCATGATGGCCGGGTGGTTTTTATTGCCCATGCGGCAGTAGGTGATGTCGTCAGTTGCCGGATAACCAAAGTTAAAAAGAAATTTCTTGTCGCTGAAATAACGGAAATTTTACAACCCGCAATCGTTCGTCGGCAACCGGAATGTCCGGTTGCCGGTGATTGCGGTGGTTGTCAATGGCAGCATCTGCCATATCGGGAACAACTGAGTTGGAAAGAACAGCTTTTTCGTGAATCGATGGTACGCTCAGGCAAAATTGATCCAGCTAAAATATTGCCTATTATCCCTGCTGAAAACGAATGGCATTACCGCAGTCGGGTACAGATTAAGTGCAGCTCCAAGAATGGTAAATTTGTTACCGGATTCTACCGTCCCCAAAGTCACGCTGTCGTTGCGGTAGAGCAGTGTCCGATTATTGTACCGCCATTAAATCACCTTCTAGCGCAATTACGATCCATAATTGATCACACTCCGTTTGCCATTACCATTCCCCAGATCGATTTAGCCCTTGATGATAATAGCAAATGTGTTGCGGTTCTCCATTATTCCGGAAAAAATTTGCTTGCATTGGGGCGGCTATTAAATAGAGGCAACCTTAGCGCTGATTTACTGATTAAATCGGCGCCAAAGAAAACATTAACCAATATTAAAGGCAGCGGTGATTTAAATATTTTGGTTGGTGAGCCCCAATT
>DAOWKG010000196.1 GCA_030639985.1 Desulfuromonadaceae bacterium | reverse complement strand
GTGGGAGATCTATCCAATTGGGGCAACGCGCTGATGCTGGCCGGCTGCTACTTTGCCTCATTCAGCAGCGCTGCTATTGTTGTCTTCTACCTGGCGCAGAAACAGAAAGAGGCAACGGTCGAGTCGGCTCAGCTTGATCTGTCGACCGATTAAAAGTTCTGAAGTTTTGGGTGACACAATACCTATCTTTGACAATTCAAAACATCCTGCTAGAGTCCTAACATAACTAAAATTGTTCAGATTATTGTTCCACAAATCACGGGAAGGAATTTACTTGGAAAAAATCAAGAATTGGTCGGCATTACATTTCCTGGCATCTTTGGGTGCAGGGGGGATGGTGGTTACTTTTTTTATGTATTTTTTATTTTGGGTGCCTCACCCAGACAAGCCTATTCCGGTTTACAGTGACTGGTTTTCTCATATACAAACTGCCAGCAGCGGAAAACAAGGGATGATAATTCTCGGGCTTGCTGGCATTTTAGGATTTGGCTGGCTTCACTTCAAATGGTTACTTTTAAATTTCAATCAATATCGCCAGTTTAAAGTAAATGGCGGGTTTGAGAAAATCATCGGTACCAACGCCCACACCCAACGTCATGGCGATGCCATTGACTTACGCTATGAGTATCAACGTATGCTTTATGATTGCTGCCATTTTTGTCCCAGGTCTATGGGGAGTCATTGAGTGGCTGTTCCCTATTTCGATACTGCTGTTTGTTATGGTTGGTATCTGGGCTAGTCGTATTTATCTGAATTTTTTCAGCCATATTTTGGAACACGGTAGTTTCGATAATACCGCCAACAACTCACTGAGCCAACTGCTGCCCAGCTTTGCCTTTGCGATGATTGGTGTTGGCCTTGCTGCCCCAGCTTCAATGAGTCATAACGATGTAGTCATTGGAATCAGTTATTTGTTATCAATCTTTTTTACCACCGGGGCTTTATTCTTAGGGGCGATCAAATTGTTTATGGGCATGAATGACATATTCAAACAAGGGGTCTCGCGGGAATCATTACCGACTCTTTGGGTGGTTATTCCGATCCTGACTACAGCTGGTATTGCCATAATGCGGTTAAGCCATGGACTTCATACGTTGGAGCTCGGCCAGGGAGCCTCAAACTATATTTTACTGACAATTATTTTTTCAATTCAAATTATATTTTTTCTTATGGGTTCAGCGGTGATGAAACGAATGAATTATTTCCAAACCCTACTCAACCATCAAGAAAAGACACCGGTAACCTTGGCTCTTATTTGTCCAGGAGTTGCTTTTATTGTCATGGGCCATTTCATCGTAAATAAGGTTATCGTGGCGAGTGGAATTATTAGCGAATTCGGAGCTGCTTACATTGGGCTGGCATTTTTGTTACTTGTCCTGCAAGGCTTTACGGGATGGTTATTACTTCGGTTGGCACGCAAACAGTTCAAATATACAGACTAAACGACAAAGAGCCGAGCAATATTACAATGCTCGGCTCTTTGCTAACATTCATTTAAAATTCAGCTGCTAATACCAAGAAACTGATCCATCAATCTGATCAACTTCGCAATTTCTGGTTTGGAGGCGTAGCCATCGGCACCGACCGAATCGCATTTCACCTCCATCGGCGGATTGATCAGCGATGAGAAAAGTATCACTGGAACCTGACGGAAGCCCAGTTCTTCCTTTATCTTACGACACAAGGTCAGACCATCCATTTTCGGCATCTCGATATCACTGATCACCATATGCAGATGCTGATCGATAGTCTCACCAGCCTCATCTGCTGCCTGCTTGAGCTCTAAAACCCGCTTATAGCACGAATCTCCATCGACAAAATCCTCTAATTTCGCATAACCCATTTCCTGAAGAATTTTTTTCAGATTGGTGCGGATAGCATTGGAATCTTCTGCCATGAGAATCGTTTTTTCATTCCGTAACGGAGCTGCTGCTTTCAGTTCTTCTACGCCCGTTTCATCCATAACGTCATCACCCTGAACCCGCAGTACCGAATCGGGGTCAAACTCACCGATGATATATTCCAAGTCAAGAATCAGGATTTCCCGACCATCAATATTAACACTACCGGTAAAACGGGGTCGGTACTGGTCGATGAATTGCGCCAGAGGCTGCACATCACTCCAGCGGATGCGATGAATCTGGTTGACACCGTCAACCTTAAAACCATTGATGCGGTGGTTAAACTCACAAACCATGACCACTGGTCTCTGGGCATCCGTAGTTGCTTCTTCCTCGCAGCGCTGCTTAAGATGCGACTTCAGATCAATCAACGGGATGGTCGAGCCACGCATCATCAACACACCTTGCATGGATGGTGGGCTGCCAGGGATGACGGTCAATAACTCTTCGTCATAGGAAATAATTTCCTTCAATTTTTGGACATTGATTCCCAACGGTTGCGAACCGACATAAAACTCGATGATCTCCATTTCGTTGGTACCGCTCTCCAACAGTATTTCCCGTTTTTCATCTTTATCCATACCAGTCTCCTTCAAGATAGTCATAATATAATTATATTCTACTGATTTTCTGAATAATCACAAGGACTGAGTTATGGTTCATTCATACTTGGCTTTGACATTCCAAAACATCCTGCTAAATTTCTAATATAACTTGAATTGCACCCATCATCACTGCTTGATTGGCTCCATAAACAATAAAAAGGAGAGTAAAAATGAAACCAACAACCCGCATATCAACAATTATGCTATTGATTACAATTTTGGGTCTCACCGGTTGTGCAACAAATAGAGGCATTGTAAGCCTTCAACTTCCGGAAAGCACAACCGTCGTTGCGGCAAATGGAGAAGAAGTTTATCTTGAATCGGTTATAGATAAACGAATTTTTGAAGAAAAACCAAGAACTCAAGATATCCCCTCACTCGGATTTGGCGGTGCGGAGAAAGCAACGGCTGAAATAAAGAAAAGATCTATAGCGAGAAAAAGAAATGGTTTTGGCCAAGCAATGGGAGATATTTTACTACAAGAAGGTCAAACGGTTGAAACTGTTATCGCCGCTACATTAAAACGCGCATTTTTAGAAACGGGATATAAAGTATTAACCGAAAAAGAACAAATATCTGCCAATACCATTATTGTTAAAGTGACTATCCAAAAGTTCTGGGCATATATGACCCCCGGATTTTGGGCGATAACACTGTCATCTGACATCTCAACTAATATGGAAATGCGAGCCAATGGAAATAATATCAAAACCATCACTGTCCACTCAGATGGAAAATACCAGGTAGCTACAGAAGGAAACTGGATGGAAGTTATTGATCTTTCAATTCAAAAATACCTGAAAGAAGTTAAAAACGAAATTTAAACCTGATCGCAGGTGGGTCGAACCCCGCTAACCTGATTCTCATCAGATGAGCATTTTTTTTTGCTGGTATCTGGTGAGAATCAGCTATATCTTTAATGAGTTTCAATCTACAGTATCTCCAATTATAAGTTAAGGTAGTATAATTATCCCTTTAATCAATTTTAAAGAAGGTTTTTGAAAAAGTTCAAAATTTCAAACCGAAGGTTGCAGGCAACATGCGCATTATCAGTGGATCAGCTCGTGGAAGACAGTTAGTCTCTTTTTCTGGAACAGATATTCGCCCGACACCGGATCGGGTCAGGGAAGCAATATTCAGCATTTTAACCAACAGATTCGGATCATTCAACGGTCTAAAGGTTTTAGAACTGTTCGCCGGTAGTGGCGCACAGTCTCTGGAAGCTCTTAGTCGCGGGGCAAAATCAGCAATTCTAGTCGATTCTGGCACCGTTGCGGCTAAAACTATTCCCGAAAACATTCAGCGCTGCCGCTTTGAGGCAAGTGCACAATTTCTGCGCAAAGATATTTTTTCGGCATTACCGCAATTAGTTACGTCTGCCCCATTTGACTTAATCCTCCTTGACCCCCCCTACAATCAAGAATTGCTTCCCCAAGTTATCAAAAAGATTGAACACTTGAATCTACTAGCAGAAAATGGAATAATCTGTGCCGAATCGGCCAAAGATGAAACTTTAGATGATTTTGGATCACTGAAATTAACTGCTAGCAAAATCTATGGGTCAACCAGAATACACCTCTACTGTAGCAACAAGGGTTAAACATGAATCGTCACATTGCTATTTACCCCGGCTCATTCGATCCTTTTACCAATGGGCATATGGATATTGCCCGGCGGGGACTGGAAATTTTTGATACAGTCATAATTGCTGTTTCAAATAATTCAGAAAAAAACAGCCTCTTCACTGTCGCCGAACGAGTTGAAATGCTGACAAATATGACTAAGGACAATCCACGCGTGCGGGTCGAAACTTTCGATGGTTTATTGGTCAATTATGTTGTTGCTAAAAAAGCTCGGGTAATTTTGAGGGGTTTGCGGGCAGTTACCGATTTTGAGTTTGAGTTCCAGCTAGCACAAATGAACCATACCGTTTGTGAACAAGTGGAAACATTATTCATGATGACATCACCTAAATTTGCCTATCTCAGTTCTTCGATAGTTAAGGAAGTCGGCAGCTTGGGGGGAGATATAAGTAAATTTGTGCCGCCACTGGTCATGGAGGAATTGCTGGTTAAATTTGGGCAAACAACCCTGACTGATAGTTAAAGTAGTGCCTTAATAGTACTACATAACACCCATAAATCTATGGGTTTGTGGAATAACCCTTACATTTGAATTGATCCCTGCGACAAGAGCCTGCATCTGTAACAGTCGGGTGGTAGATATTGCAATTTCACCATTCAGCGTCACCGGTTGCAGGACAATTAAAATATCCTTTGCAACCACAGAAACCAGATCTGCAGCCAATTGCAATTCGAGATCGGGTGTTTGTTCCCCCACCACAAGCTTCACATAACATTGTACCTGAGCGGCAATCTCAAGAAACTTACGATGACTATCCCAATCGGTTCTCACCCCGGTCTGAGAATGTAACTTAATATCCATTGAAACCCAGTCAATATGTTCAATCAGTGACTCCAGTTGCGTCGGTAAAGTTCCATTTGTTTCGAGATAGATGGGGAGAATCTTCCTCAGCGCCGGCAACCATGAAGAGAGCACTTGTTGGTGCAGCAGCGGTTCACCACCGGTAATACTGATGGAATGGTGAGCACCCGGCAGATCACGGCTCCAACCAGATAATAGATCGGTGATCTGTTCGAGATTCAGGGGATTATTTTTGGCCTCAAGGATACCGGATCCAGGACTTGCCTCTACCTGACAAGTGTCTGAGTGTAGAAAATCGGTATCACAATAACTACAGCTTAAATTACACCCCGGGAAGCGGATGAAAATCTGTCGGCTGCCAACCAGAAGCCCCTCCCCTTGAATCGAAGAGAAAATTTCGATCAGATCAGCTTTGGGTATAGGTAGCGTAGGCATTGTCAGATTCCCAAACGGTAATTTTATCTAAACAGACATCATACTCGGCCAAACTTTTGGTGAGGCTATCATAGATAAATCGGGAAATATGTTCCGATGAAGGACTTATCCCTTTAAAAGCATCAAGATCATTGAGATATTTATGATCAAGATAATTCATGATTTCTTTGGTGTGTTTTTTTATTATTTTAAAATCGATACCCAGTCCAGCACTGTCAAGGGTCTCTGCTTTGACGGTCACTTCAACTTTCCAGTTGTGACCATGCAGGTTTTCACAATCACCTTGGTAGTTAAGCAAATTATGGGCAGCGGCAAAATTGGTGATAATAGTTAAATGGTACATATAATTCTCCAAATCAGTTATCAATAATAGTCATCAGGCTGCGGTGCTCTACCGCCATCGACGCTGTATTCCTCACTTGCCCAGCTACCAAGGTCGATAATGCGGCATTTTTCGGAACAAAATGGTCGCGAAGGATTATCGCTCCAAATACTCTTTTTACCACATCGAGGGCATTTAACTTCTAAAATATCCATTACTTCACTTTACTAAATATTAAAAAAACAAAAAACCCCGAATCGAAGGATTCAGGGTAATTTTAAATGGAGCGGAAGACGAGGTTCGAACTCGCGACATTCAGCTTGGGAAGCTGACGCTCTACCAACTGAGCTACTCCCGCATTAGTGGAGCGCAGTATAGTGATAGGGGTCATTTGTTGTCAAATGATAAATTAGCTTTCAACCACCTTTGTGCTGCTGCTGCGGTAGCGACCTCTCCCCTGACTTCAGCCAACTTAATTTTTGTCTGCCATTCACCTATCTCCTTGTATCTTGAGGCACCCAAAATTTCGTCTAACAACTTACCGCTAAGAAGATCTGAAATTCGCCCCAGCTTCTGCTCGGCGACAAATGAATCCTGTAGCTGCCCTACCCTTATCAAAGACAAAAGGTCGCGATAAACACCCCAATTTAGTAATTTTTCGACCGCAAAATGGCCTAGATGCTCGACCAGTAATGCTTGCGACCGACGCCCTTCGACAGAAGCGGCAAGAGATAACCATTCAGGATCTATCTCAACCTGCAATGCCTCTATCTGCCCTTGTTGATAACGGCTGAAGCGGAGTTTATCATGGAGCAAACTGGACAAGTCGTTGGGACAATACAGCTTAAACAATCGAGCAAACAAAAAAATAGCGGGCAGGGAAAACTGATCCGGGCTAACTGAATCGGTCTGGTTAGCTGGGACCACCAACCCCTTTTCCAGAATCTTATTTCTGAGATTCTCGATTCCATCGATAGTAGTTGTCTTATCCCAACTACTACCTGTCGATCCAGCTATTACGTCCCAAATACCAGTATCCAGAAGTAACGAAATCCCCCGGCCAACATTTTGCGCGGTAAAGATTTTAGCCAGTTCAGTTCTGATTCTTTCTCCGGCAGACGCTATCAGTAAGTGTGCCGACTCCTTGATTTGCTCCTGAGTCGCTACTGCCAAGGTAAAATTGAGGCTAACAGCATGACGGATACCTTTTAACATCCGCAACGGATCAGCGTTGAAACTTTGAGTGGAACAGGTAATTAATTTCCGATTTTGTAAATGATTTATCCCCCCCAGAGGGTCAATGATATCGGCTTCAAGGAAAGAATCATCAAGCAGTAAAGCTAGCGCATTGACAGTAAAATCACGCAATTGTAAGTCGGCAATTATTGATGGGGCGCGTAAGGGGGCGAAATCTACAGTAAGGCCGTGGCGCAGGATGACTCGACTTTGCTTTCTGTTAACATCGAGCCAGAACCATTTACCGCCAACAGTGGTAGCCCAGTTTTGCGCCAAAGCAGTAGGATCAACAGCAGTTGCAATATCAATATCTATCTGAGGAATATCGAGGAAGGCGTTTCTTAAACAACCACCCACCAGCCAGTAATCGTCACCACTTTTTTGAATGGTGTTCAATAGTAGTTGTAGGTCAGGATCGCAGCTAATAAGTCTGGTAACAGCAGAGAACGGCGACAAAACAGGGAACTAATCTATCCAGGAAGTGTCACCACTACCCTGGCGTAGAATTTCAGGTTGATCATTAAGGAGACTGATCACCGAAGATGCTTCATTCATCGAAACACCACCATCGATTACAAAATCGACCAGTTTTCCCATCTGATCTTCAATATCTCTGGGATCCTGTGGGGTGTCATCACCGGAAGTATTCGCGCTGGTTGTAACTAAAGGACGACCAAGTTCGCTAACAATTGCCCGACATATGGGGCTATCAGGAATTCGGATACCAACTGTTTTTTGCTTGGTGCTTAAAGAGTTGGGGACAATTTTAGTGGCATCAAGGATAAAGGTAAAAGCTCCGGGCAGATGCCGCTTTATAATTTTAAAGGCGAAATTACTTACTTGAGCATAATCAGAAATCTCAGCTAGATCGTTACAAATGAAAGAGAAAGGTTTGCGTTGGTCACGCTGCTTAATTTGAAATATTCTCTTAATTGCCTGACGATTGGAAATGTCGCAACCGATTCCATAGGTGGTATCGGTCGGATAGATAATTACCCCCCCACGCTGCAAAGATTCAACCACCTGCTTAATCAAGCGTGGTTGTGGATTTATGGGGTTGATAGATAAATACATTAGCACCCTCCAGAACAGGACAAAATCAAGAAAATCTGATCAAATTAACATTTTTAAGTCGGCAACCAAATTTATTTCGGCATATATGTCGGTAAGCTGTTGGTAGTTATGCAAGGTTACCAGCACCGAAATCGCTTGATAAGTGCCCTTACCACTAGGTCGACATTTCACCGCATCAGTTGGCACAGTAACATATTTTTCAATCGCAAACACAATTGCGGTTTTAAACCTGTCACCTGCAAGCCCCATAGCTTTAAACTGATAATGACAGGGGAATTCAAGTAATTCTTCTGCAGTCGATTTTTCCATTTTATTTAACCATCGTGACTAGTTTGACCGGTATGACCGAAGCCACCTGCCCCACGTTGAGTAACATCAAGGGCATCAACCTCAACCAGTTCTGCCTGACAGACCGGTGCAACCACCAGTTGAGCAATGCGATCACCGGAGTTGATAGTAAAATCTTCACTGCCGTGATTAATCAGAATGATACCAACCTCACCCCGATAATCGGCATCAATAGTTCCGGGAGAATTTACCAGTGCGACCCCATGTTTAATTGCTAAGCCAGAACGGGGTCGAACCTGTATTTCATATCCTGCCGGAATGGCAAAAGCTAATCCGGTCGGTACCAAAACCCGTTGGCCGGGAGAAACAATCAAGGTTGTATCTAATAACGCACAAATGTCCATCCCGGCAGCAAGTTCGGTCATATATGCCGGAATTTTAGCAGCAGCATGAAGTTTTCTTATCTGGACTACTGGTTTTTGCATTAAATTGTGCTCCTGCATAAATGGCTGGTGAAGAATGTTACTTCTCCACCAGCCATAATATTACAACAATTGATGATTACTATTTACAAGATTAAATAGTAAATCGATAAATCATCATTCAGAACTATCCTTCTGCGGGTAGTTCCATCCCCAAGGCAGCTTTACGAGAAAGCTTGATTTTACCTTGGCGGTCAACCCCGATACACTTAACCAGAACTTCGTCGCCCTCGTTCAGAACATCAGTAACATTACGAACCCGCTCTGTAGCCAGTTCGGAAACGTGAACCAGACCGTCAGTGCCAGGGAAAATCTCAACAAAAGCACCAAATTCCATAATCTTTTTAACTTTACCCATATAGAGCTTATCGACTTCTGCCGACTGGGTTAGATCACGAATCATTTTGATTGCCTGCTTAGCTGCCTCACCGTCGGAAGAAGCGATCTTAATGGTACCATCGTCTTCAATATCGATAGCACAACCGGTAGCATCGATAATGCCACGAATATTCTTACCACCAGCACCGATAACAGTTCTTACCTGATCAGATTTAACCTTGATACTGGTAATTTGTGGGGCATACTTGGAAAGCTCGGTACGTGGTGTATCAATGGCTTTCGCCATTTCACCAAGAATGTGAATCCGACCTTCACGTGCTTGATCCAATGCTTGCGTCATGATCTCTTTAGTCACACCGCTGATTTTAATATCCATCTGCAGTGCAGTGATACCTCTACCAGAACCGGTAACTTTAAAGTCCATATCGCCAAGATGATCTTCGTCACCAAGGATATCGGACAGAACAGCAACATCGTCACCCTCTTTAATCAGACCCATGGCAATTCCCGAAATTGCTTCGGAAACGGGAACACCAGCATCCATCAGCGACAAGGAAGCACCACATACCGATGCCATTGATGAAGAACCGTTGGACTCCATAATGTCAGAGACGACCCGAATGGTATAAGGGAAGTCTTCATGCTTTGGCAAAATCTGTGCAGCACTACGCTCTGCCAACATACCGTGGCCAATTTCACGCCGACCGGGGAAAAGACGCATGCTGGTTTCACCAACACAGAATGGAGGGAAATTGTAATGGAGGAGGAATTTCTTGAACTCCATCCCTTGAATGTTATCCATCCGCTGCTCATCAGTTCCGGTGCCCAAGGTAGCAGCAACCAGAGCTTGAGTTTCGCCACGGGTAAACAAAGCACTACCATGAGCGCGAGGCAGAACCCCAATTTCACAGCTGATGGGACGAATAGTGGTCATATCGCGACCATCAATCCGTACCCGATCTTTGGTAACCATCAGACGAATGACTTTTTTCTCAACTGCACCAAGGGCAGCCGAAATTTCTTCTTCGCGTCCTTCAAATTCTTCAGCCAATTGCTCTTTAACTTCGGTACGGATATCACCCAAAGCAGCGTAGCGCTCTTGCTTGGTCTGAATCTTGGCAGCAACAGCAACCTTGGCTTCGGCCAGTTCGGTTACTTTAGCAACCAAAGCTTCGTCAGCAACTGGAGATTCAAACACCCGCATTTCTTTACCGACCAACTTGGCAAGTTCTTCCTGAACTTCAATCAGTGGTTGCAGAGCAGCATGGCCAAAGTAAATTGCGTCAAGCATCTCGGCTTCGCTGAAAAACTCAGATTCACCTTCAACCATCATTACCGCATCTTTGGAACCGGACACGATGATCTCAAGATCACTTTGTTCAATTTGCTCGAGAGTTGGATTAGCTACCAACTCACCTTCAACCCGACCAACTCGAACTGCTGCGATTGGACCTTCAAACGGGATACCGGAAACAGCAACCGATGCCGATGCCGCAACCATAGCCAGAGTGTCTGGATCGTTGATCAGATCGGCAGAAATAACCGATGGCATGATCTGGGTCTCAAACATGTAGCCCTTGGGGAATAGTGGCCGCATCGGACGGTCGATGAGACGACAGATCAAAGTCTCACGCTCAGTAGTGCCACGCTCACGCCGGAAGAAAGAACCGGGGATTTTACCGGCTGAATAGAATTTTTCCGCATAATTAACGGTCAAGGGGAAGAAATCCTGCCCCGGACGCATTTTTTTGGCCGAAACGACAGTACAAAGTACTTTAGTTTCGCCGTAAGTTACAATAACTGCACCGTCAGCTTGACGGGCAACTTTACCAGTTTCAATAGTCAATGGTTGACCATTGAATTCGATTTCAACCTTATTATAGGCCATGTTGTTCTCCTTAAATACGATTCCATCCATATGGAATCTTCGCTTAGAAAAAGCTATCGGAGGTTGGCCTGAGACAATTGCTGCTTTGCAGAAATTCTCTCCGGACAGCCTCCTCAGCCAAAAAAACAAATACCTGTATCGGTGAATAAGGGCTATTCACAACCACTTATCATAGATACAGGTAATAGAAAAGCAGCATGTCCGAGGACATGCTGCCAATTTTTAGCGACGCAGACCGAGAGATTTAATAATCGTCCGATAACGCCCAACATCTTGCTTAATCAAATAATCAAGCAGACGCCGCCGTTGGCCGACCATTTTAAGTAGTCCACGGCGTGAATGATGATCTTTTTTGTGGGTTTTGAAATGAGCTGTCAGATAGGTAATCCGTTCGGTAAGAAGTGCAATTTGAACTTCTGGTGAACCGGTATCACCTTCATGACGCATATACTCTTTAATGATTTCTTGTTTGCGTTCTGTGCCGAGCACGTTAATCTCCTTTTTTAGTTCAATTAAACAATAAAGCCAGTGGCGTGGCTGTTTAAAACATTATCTACAGAGCTGCGATATTTACCACAGTTAAAGTTCGTATGTAAAGATTAATCTTTTGTTTTAATGACTTACAAATACCCGTATCAGTTCAAAATCACCACGTTTTTCTTTCTGGCGTAAGGGCTGATAACAAGCTACCGCTGCTATTTTAGCGTCAATTCGCAAACGGACCAAATCACCATCGTTAAGATCTTTACTTATCTCAACCTGATGCAGTTCCGGTGGAATTCCATACGATAATGCTGTTGCTGCGGCACCATTTAATTGTGCCGCCGGACAACTACTTAAAGCCTCATCAAGGGATAATAACGCCGATACTGGATTATCCAGGAGCAATAAGTTGTCGAGGGTATTACAGCTGTCGATACTGAAATCACCACTTCGCAATCGACGTAACACCGTTAAATGAGCCCCGCAACCGAGTTGCTCACCAATATCACTGACAAGGGTACGAATGTAGGTCCCCTTGGAACAATCAACTTCTATCGTTATGGTTTGCGGATCATGACTGATCAATTCGAGCCGCTCAATAACTACCGGGCGCAATTTTCGCTCCACAGTTTTCCCCTGCCGAGCCAATTTATACAGGGGGACACCATTCTGCTTTAAGGCAGAAAACATTGGCGGTAATTGCTCGATTTCACCTCGGAATCGGGTGAAAATTTGTTCCAGAATTGCCTCGGTGACGGGAGGGATTGGACGTTCCAGCACCACTTGGCCCTCAGCATCAAGGGTATCAGTTGTAGTACCAAGTTTGAATGTTGCCCGATAAGATTTATCCTCTGCCAGTAAAAACTGGAGAATTTTAGTACCATCTCCAATAGCAACCGGCAAAACTCCAGTGGCAAGAGGATCCAAAGTGCCAGCATGGCCAACTTTACGGGTATGGAAAATGCGTCTGACCTGACGGACAACATCATGAGATGTCATCCCCGCAGACTTATCAACAAGGAGGAGTCCGTGCACGAATATCAGCTGAACAGTTGATCTAGCAAAGGGTACACAGTCTCTTTAACTTCGGCCAGAGATCCCTTCAACTTGGCACCGGCAGCATTGTGATGCCCGCCACCGCCGAGTTTATGTGCCAGGCTACCAACATCAATGGTGCCACGGGAACGAAAACTGATTTTATAAAGATCACTGGCAACTTGATTAAAAAACAGCGCCACCTCAACTCCGCGAATTGCTCGGGGATAGTTGACAAAACCATCGGCATATTCGGGTGCGGCACCAGTCAACTTAAGCGCTTCCAGAGCCATCTCCACCGAAGCATAACGGCCACAAGAAGAGATATAGAGCGAAGGGAGAACCAAACCGAGCAACTTCATCCGTTCGGGGGTATGACTTTCGTAGAGGTTACAGGAAATTTCCCAGGTATCAACTCCCAGACCAATCAATTCACCAGCTACCTCAAACGCTTCCTGGTTGGCACTGGAATAACGGAAAGAGCCAGTATCAGAGAGGATACCGAGATAAAGAGCCGTAGCTATGGGCAAGGTGATGTCGCACTCACATGCAACCAATAATCTATATACGAGTACCGCAGTTGCACATGCGGAAGTTTCAAGGAAATAGATATCCCCGAAGGTAGAAAAAGGATGATGGTCAATATTGATCAGGGTAGTACACAGTTCTTTAACCGGTAATGCAGTTCTGTTCACCTCTCCCGCATCAAGAACAAAAGCGACATCAAATTTGGCACCAGCGGGTAATTGATTGGTTAAAATATCCGAATTGGGGAGAAACTGCATAATTTCTGGGATATTGTCGACATTATAGGCGACAACATCTTTACCCATATCACGTAATGCCAGAGCCAGACCAAGGGTAGAACCAATGGCATCACCATCAGGATTTTCGTGGGCAACCACCAAAAACCGCTGATTGTTTTTTATTTGTTCAATTATCTGCTGAACTACCATCTAAATCATCCTGTACCTGATGCAATAAAGCATCAATCTTTTGACCATAGGCAATAGACTCATCATACTTAAAACGAATCTCAGGAACAAACCGCAGTTGCAAAATTTTACCCAACTGCCGTCGGATATAGGGAGCAACACTTTTTAACCCCTTTACCGCATCACGTCGATCAGCAGCATCACCACTGATAGAATAATAGATTCGGGCTGAACTGATATCTCGCGAGACATCAACACCGGTGATAGTAACAGCGGCGACCCGAGGATCCTTAATGGTAAACATTAACATCCTGGTGGTCTCTTTATGAATCTGTTCGCCTACTCTTTCAGGACGATAGCTACTCAACGGATATCATCTCCATAGTGTAAATATTCAATATCCAACTCAATTATTTCAACCATACCTGATAGATATATTTCATCTTCAAGGTTTTTAAAAACGGACTGGATGATTGCTTCGGTCCCTGCCGCCATACTAGCACCAAAAATGGTGCGCTGCAAAAGGTCAAGATGTCCAGTTTCGGCAATTGATATCGGGAACTTTGAGCGCATCCGCTGCAATAACCGTTTCACCTGAGAGCGTTTTTGCTTCAAGGAATGGATATCGAACAAGCGCAAATCTATCCTGATAACCCCAACCACCATGTATCGATCTCTTGTTTACAGAGTTGTTTTAACCTCTTCTATTTCGAAGACTTCGATGACATCACCAACTTTGATATCGTTATATTTTTCCAGCCCGATACCACACTCGTAACCGTTGCCGACCTCTTTGACGTCATCCTTAAAACGTTTCAAGGAACTTAATTTACCTTCCCATACGACCACGCTATCGCGTACCAGACGGGTTTGCGCATTACGAACAATCTTACCATCAACAACAAAACAACCGGCAATCGTACCGACCCGTGAAACATGGAACGTGTCACGAACCTCAACCCGACCTAATTCCTTCTCTTTCAAGGTAGGGGCAAGTAATCCTTCCATAGCATCACGAATGTCGTTTACAGCATCATAAATAACTGCATAAAGGCGAATATCGACCTTCTCAATTTCAGCCAGAGATTTAGCTTTAGTCTCCGGACGGACATTGAAACCAAGAACTATGGCATTTGATGCCGTAGCTAGCGTAACATCACTTTCGGATATTCCACCAACACCGGTATGAATAACATTAAGTCGGCAAGCATCGGTCGCAAGTTTCTCCAAGGCATCCCGGACAGCTTCGACGGAACCCTGGACATCTGCTTTAACGATAACTGCAAGTTCTTCGACAACACCTTCCTGCATTTTAGCAAACAGCTGATCAAGTGAAACCTTACTGCTCTTGGAAAGGACAATTTCACGTTGTTTTGCCTGGCGGTGTTGCGATACGTCTTTGGCGGCTTTTTCATTTTCAACCGCATTAAAGGTATCACCAGCATTAGGGACACCACCAAGACCGGTAACTTCGACCGGGAAAGCTGGTCCGGCTTCTTTAACTTTAGAACCGGTAGCAGTAACCATTGATCGAACTCGACCGTAATGCAATCCGGCAACAATTGAATCACCAATTTTCAGGGTTCCATCCTGTACCAGAACCGTCGCAATCGGACCACGCCCCTTATCGAGTCGTGCTTCAACAATCGAGCCCTTAGCCCGCTTATTTGGATTGGCTTTAAGCTCAAGAACCTCAGCTTGCAGCAGAACCATTTCCAGCAGAGTATCCAAATTGGTACGTTTTTTAGCGGATACGTCAACAAATATTGTATCGCCACCCCACTCTTCTGGAACCAGTTCAAACTCAGTAAGTTCCTGCTTTACCCGCTCCGAATTGGCATCAGGCTTATCGATTTTGTTGACGGCTATTATAAGTGGAACTCCGGCAGCTTTGGAGTGATTGATTGCCTCCTTGGTTTGCGGCATAACCCCATCATCGGCAGCCACCACCAGTATGACAATATCGGTCACATCAGCACCACGGGCACGCATGGCAGTAAACGCCTCGTGTCCAGGAGTATCAAGGAAGGTTATTTTTTTACCACCCAACTCAACATCGTAAGCACCAATATGTTGAGTAATACCGCCGGCTTCACCATCGGTTACATTGGCTTCACGAATAGCATCAAGCAAACTGGTTTTACCGTGATCAACGTGTCCCATGATCGTAACAATAGGAGGCCGAGACTCCAAATCTTCGACTTTATCTTCAGCCTCTTTTGGAGCTTCAACTTCAAGCACTGTCTCTTCATCAAAGGCGACATTCTCAACTTCGTGATTAAATTCAGAAGCTAAAATTGCTGCCGATTCATAATCGAGGGGATGGTTTATGGTAACCATTGAACCTTGACGCATCAATTCAGCAATCAGCGCATTGGCTTTAACGCCCATCCGTTTTGCAAGTTCACCGACAGTGATAGAATCACTAATCCGGACTATCCTCTTAATTGCTTTACTGACAGTAACCTCAGTCTGCTTGCCTTGCTTGGCATGCTTGCCACGCTTCTTTTTGTGCCCTGGACGTCCTGGCTCAAACACTTCTACCCGGCGTCCACGCCGTGACACCCGACCATCCTGAGTATTATTGGTATTGCTGTCGTCCCGTTTACCTTTTTTGCGTTTTTTATTACGCCCCTCTTTATCTGGTAAGGGCTGATCAACTGGTGCCAGTGGCGCCGGATTTACCCTTGGTCTAGCCGCAGCAGAAGGAGCACCAGGTCTAGCTGGGCGAGCAGGTCTTTTATCCTGCCGAACTGGACGTGTACCTGGACGAGGTTTACGTTGAGCAGGCGGTTTTGGTTTTGGCAATTCGACTCGTCCCAAAATTTTGGCACGGTCACCGGTAGCCCTTTCGGGTTCAGGTTTTTTATCGGCAACCGGTTTAGCCGGTTTAATTTCTGGCTTGGTCTCTGGCTTAGGTTGTTCGGCAACCGCTTCCGGGACAACCGGTTTAACTTCCGCTGGCACCTCAGCTTTAGCTGCAACAATTGGTTCCTCTGACGTTACTGGCACGTCAACTGTCTCCACCACCTCAGGAGCTACAATTTCAGCAGTCTCTACGACCGCAGAAACCACAACTGGCGGTGCTTCTGGAGCGGGGACTTCTTCAGGAGCTTCCAGAGCTTCAGCAGAAATTTCGGCAACCTTATCTTCAGTATCAGCCGGTGGTTCAGGCAAGGCGATTTCTTCAACAACAGGTTGCACTTCAACCGGTTTACGAACAACCTTCTTGCGCCGTCGGATAATTCCCGGCTTGATTTTTGCCTCTTCAACTTTTTCTTCTGGAGGACTAATGAAGTCAGCAAGTTTTTGCTGCTCTTCCTCAGACAATGAACTTGAATGGGACGAAACCTCAATACTTGCCTCTGTAAGTTTAGCCAGCAACTCTTTGTTTTCGAGTCCCATTTGTTTAGCGAGTTCGTATACTCTTACCTTGCCCATCAATTCTCCCTTACCAGTTGCCTGTGTCTATGCAGCTCTTTGAGTAGCGAATCGGCCAGCAAACCAGCCGGAATAGCAATAACGCTACGCTCTTCCTTGCCAAGCATCTGTCCTATAGCCTGCTTATTATATAACCGGACACCATAAATTTTGTTTTTTTCAACTAACGCTTCAATTTTTTTTCCAATTGCAACAGAGATGTCCTCAGCAATTATCACTAATGCGAAGGAACTCCCCTTTCTCAAGGATTCAATTACCGCATTAGTACCAGCAGTAAATTGTCCTGATTTTCTTGCCATACCGATCAAACCGGTAATTTTTTGATTAATAGCAGTATCAAGTCGCTGTTGCAATTCAGTAACATCAACGGCATTGCAGCGACCTTTAAAGCTACGCTGAAAAGCATTTTTCTTCACCGCAACTTGCAAACAATCTGGCGTAATACACGTATATGCACCACGACCTGGCAATCTTTGCCGATAATCTACCAGCACCACCCCATCAGGAGCGACAACATACCGGAGCAGCTGATCTTTATCTTTTGTTTCCCGACATGCGATACATGTTCGTTGCGCACTTTTTTCGGCAACACCCATTATATTTATCCTGAATAATTAATCTTCAGTATTCGTAGTCTCGGTATCTGTATCGCTAGCATCATCACTAGCTACCGGAGCTACTTCGGTTGCCACATCTACAGCGCTATCATTCTCTTCTGCAGCCTCAGTTACAGGAGCTTCCTGCTCCTGCTCCTGCTCCTGCTCTTGAGCTTGTTCCTGCGCTTGTTCTTCTTCCTGAGCACTGGTTTCACTCTTTATATCTATTCGCCAACCAATCAGTTTTGCCGCCAGGCGAACATTTTGCCCTTTTTTGCCGATTGCCAAAGATAGTTGATCGTCAGGGACAATGATCTCCATCGACTGACCTTCATCGTCAATGTAAACTCTTGAAACTTCGGCTGGAGCTAGAGATGCACAGGCGAAACGGGCTGGATCTGGTGTCCATGGAATAATATCGATACGCTCACCACGTAGTTCCGTGACTACATTTTGCACCCTGGAACCACGCATTCCGACACAGGCACCAACCGGATCGACATCAAGGTCGTGTGAAACAACGGCAATTTTAGCCCGGCTACCTGGTTCCCGCACTGCACCTTTAATTTCAACAATCCCTTCAGCAACTTCTGGCACTTCAGAGCTGAACAAGGAAATCAGCAACCCTGGATGGGTGCGTGAAAGGATAATTTGTGGTCCCTTAGAGGACATCTTGACTTCAGAAATATAAGCCCGAACGCGATCAGATTGCCGATAATTTTCCCGTGGCGCCTGTTCCCGGTTCGGAAGCAATGCTTCTGCCCGACCCAGATCAACAATCAAATCACCACGCTCATAACGACGCACTATGCCGTTAACTACCTCACCAACCCGATCCTTAAATTCGTTATAAACACCTTCGCGCTCAGCCTCACGTACCTTTTGAATGATGACCTGCTTGGCAGTCTGGGCGGCAATGCGACTGAAGCTCCCAGCTTCGAGCATCATGCCAAGGGAATCTTCAACTTCAACATCGGGATCGATTTCACGGGCTTCGTTAAGATCAATTTCTTTATAAGAGTCGATGACTTCATCGACAACAGTCACAAATTCAAACACATCAACCAAGCCACTCTCTTCATTGAAATGAGCTTCAAGGTCACGAGTATTACGGTACTTTTTATTTGCTGCGGACAGAACGGCAGATTCTAATGCGTCTACCAGCACGTCACGATCGATCCCTTTGTCTTTAACTACCTGATCGATGATGTGATTGAGGTTACCCGCTATCATACTTACCCCTTATAAAAGTGTATTTGCTGACAATTCAATGTCAACTAGTGATCGGTTATTGAACCAGATATTTTAATGGTTCAAAACTCAAATATTAAGTTAGCTTTATCTATCAGGTGAAGTGCAATCCGAATCGTATCACCATCTTTTTTTAGCTGTAAAAGTACGTCACCATTATCAAACCCGGACAAAGTACCAATAAACGTCTTGCGGTTTTTACCACTTTCATCGGGGTCAATGGAGCTAACCGTTTTAATTTTAGCCGGTTGTCCAGAAAACCGCTCAAAATCACCCGCTTTTTTCAATGGCCGCTCCAAACCCGGAGATGAAACTTCCAAATTAAAAGCGGTCGGAATAACGTCTTCGACATCTAACAGTGAGCCAATTTCACGACTGGCAGCAGCACAGGCATCAAGATTAATGCCACCCTCTTTATCGAGGAGAAACCTGAGGACCCAGCCACGCTGTTCCTGTTGATATTCAATGTCAACCAACTCACAACCGAGATCGGTCAAAATTGGTGTTACCAATGCTTCAATTCTTTCAATCAAATGTGCCACTTAAAAGCCTCAAATAACGAATTTTGATAATAAAAAAAGCGAGCCGGAGCTCACTTTCTAAGTCGTACATCGTTAAAACGGTACTTAATTAACACTTAAAAATCGTAAAAGCAAGCAATAATTTTCAATACCTATCTTCGGGGACGCTAGTTTTCGCAGACATTTCTTTACGCAATAAACCCGCCACAAAGTTTTCTTTTTCCAGATAGCTGCCAACGGTACTGATAAAATTATCGATCAGAGAATCTGATACCGAAGCAACCTTTTCGGTCGCTACCCCCATCTGTTCAATATCTTTTTCATAGCTTACCGAACCAGCATAGGTGGCGGCCAGTTGGCGTAGATCTGCAGGGATAGCTTCCATACTAAAAGGGATTGTCGCTACTACAGATATTTTTACCCGGTGAAAATCACCATAATAGCGATTGGTGTGGTCGAAAAACTCAACCACAATATTATTCTTCAGTTTTGTAATTTTAAAGGGTTTATTCATCATTCTGCCGCATCATTTTTCGGGTTAGTTTTTTACCGGTATAAAGGTCAATTTGATTAAACAATCCACGCAAAATTTTCACTTCACGATCATTAAGAC
Source organism: Desulfuromonadaceae bacterium (assembly GCA_030639985.1). Taxonomy (GTDB): domain Bacteria; phylum Desulfobacterota; class Desulfuromonadia; order Desulfuromonadales; family Geopsychrobacteraceae; genus Desulfuromusa. The sequence continues at coordinate 1,310 of DAOWKG010000196.1, read as the reverse complement.
CGGCGCGACCAAAAATCCGCCGGAAACTACGAAGGATATGATCAGGATTTTGGCTGTCAAGATAACCGATATTGACCAACGATTGGCGCATATGTTGATACATCGATTCCAAATTTTCATTGCTGGAAAAATTTTGTCGTCCCGATGCCGTGCCAACTGGTCGTTTCATCGCCTTGCTGACTTCATAAATACACAGTGAAACCGCTTGTGCCAAGTTCATTGATGGCAAATTATCATCGGTCGGGATAGTAATAAAATGTTGGCATAGATCAAGTTCGCTAGTAAACAGGCCGCGATCTTCACGCCCGAATACCAGGGCAACAGGTTCATCATAGGACACTGGTAATAACTGCGCAGCTGCCGTTTCTGGATGCAACATCCCCTCACGATAACGACCAACCCGGCGGGTAGTGCCAAACGACAAGGCACAACCAGCCAATGCATCTTCAAGATTGTCGAAGACTTGAGCATTCTCAAGCACCACAGCAGCTTTTACTGCCATCATTCTGGCATCAAAAGATAGATGATCAACCTGAGGATTAACCAAACGTAAATCGGTAAAACCAAAATTCAACATAGCTCGAGCTACCGAACCAAGATTAAGTTCCCCCTGGGACTCAACCAGGACTACAGCTAATTTAGATTTTGGTTTAATTTCTGTTTCTTTAATTTCAGATTCAGTCATCAGCTTCAATCATCATTGATAGGAGCTGGTGTCCAGGGACAACGATCCCGCACCGTTTTGCTTCAGCTTCAGAATATGCAGTCGCAGAAGAAGCAATGTCATGACGTGAATCAAATAAAATATATGGTACCGGATCAGAAGTGTGGGTACGCTTCGCCACCGGAGTCGGATGATCTGGAGTGATAAGAATGCGACAATCACCAATCTCTGGAATAGCAGCGATAATGGTACCAACCACATCCCGGTCAAAACTTTCTATTGCCTCAATTTTTTCTTTCAGCAAACCGCCATGACCAGCTTCATCAGGGGCCTCGACGTGGACATAAACAAAATCAGTTTTTTTCAAGGCCGCAATTGCGTATTCTGCTTTACCCCGATAGTTGGTATCGAGATAACCGGTAGCGCCGGGAACTTTAATAATATCCAACCCGGCATTGACACCAATACCACGGATTAGATCAACTGCCGAAATAACTGCACCGGTCAAACCGTACCGTTGTTGATAAGTTTCCATCACCGGTTTACGTCCATGCCCCCAGAACCAAATCGAATTAGCCGGCAACTTCTTTTCGGCAACCCGCTTATTATTAACCGGATGATTGTTCAATAACATTTGCGCTGAGTT
>DAOWKG010000094.1 GCA_030639985.1 Desulfuromonadaceae bacterium | reverse complement strand
TGAAATTGATATTGCCAGAAAGCAAATCATGACTGCTATTATGCGGGGCTTAAAAGGTAACAGTGGGTTGGCACGGATGCTGTCATCGTATCAAAGCTTGGGCGACTGGCACTATCTGGTTGATTATGAAGCCGAACTCAGCAAGGTTACTGCCGCAGATGTTATGGCTGTTGCAAAACGCTATCTGGGGGCTGGCAATAGAACGGTTGTTACCCTGTTGCGTGGAGACAAGTGATAATGCGTTATTTTATTTATCTGATTATTGGTATCGTCCTGGCGGGATGTGGTTCCAATTTATTGAGTCAATCATCACGTCCCGATCAATTACAATTTTTACCGCTAGAATTCAGTTTTCCAACAGTTTCCCAGCAGCAGTTGACTAACGGCATCAAATTGTATTTACGGGAAGATCATGAATTGCCGCTGGTTGAGTTGACCCTCATGGTTGAAGGTGGCAGCATCTATGACCCCCTGGAAAAAACTGGTCTGGCGCAATTTTTTGCCCAAGTTCTGTCTACTGGAGGTGCCGGGGATTTAACACCATTAGCATTAGAAGTAGAATTGGAAGCGATGGCGGCGATTTTGTCAGTTTCCAGTTCGTCTTATGGTTATCAAATCAATCTTTCAATGAATCGGGCAGATTTGCAGCGGGGGCTAGAAATCTTGACCGCTTTAATCCGCCGTCCCCGTTTTGACTCGGCACGGATGGAACTTGTGCGTACCCAGATGTTGGAAGGTATTCAGCGGAGAAATGATGATCCCGGTTCAATTGCACGGCGTATTCTTGGTGAAGTGGTTAATCCGGGACATCCTTTCGGGAACTATCCAACCGCTAAAGCGGTGGCTCAATTCAGCCGTGCCGATTTGCTGGAATTGCATCAGCGCTATTTTAAACCGCAGAATTGTTGGTTGGCAGTTTCGGGTGATGTGCAAACAACCGATTTAGTTTTGTTGCTGCAGCAGCAGTTGGGAGATTGGCAGGCGGTAGCAGGATTGCAGCGAGACTATCCCGCTTTGCCGTCACCACCGGCAGGACAGATCTATCTTGCTGCTAAGGATATCCCGCAGACCACAATTTTGTTTGGTCATGCTGGTATCAGTAAGGATAATCCCGATACTATGGCGCTGCGGGTGGCAAATTATATTTTGGGTGGTGGTGGGTTTAACTCCAGAATGATGCAGGAAATCCGCTCCAATCGCGGGCTGGCCTATTCGGTTTATTCTTATTTCCAAGTTGGTCGGCAGTTGCCAGAATTATTTATTGCGGGCTGTGAAACCAAAACTGAATCAACGGTTAAAGTGGTCACTTTAATGCGCCAACTTATCGCCCAGATTCGTAATGAGCCGGTTTCAGCTGCTGAACTTGAACTGGCAAAGAAGAGTTTAATCAATTCATTTGTGTTTGCTTTTGCCGATACCCATGCGGTTGTCAGCCGTAAGGTTCGGCTTGACTACTACAATTATCCTGATAACTATTTAGAAACCTACCGCCAGCAAATAGAGGCGGTAACTATTGCCGATGTAAAACGGGTAGCAGCCAAATATCTCCATCCCGATAAACTCCAAATTGTACTGGTTGGCGATAGCCAGCAGTATGGTGATGCGATTAAAATCTTGGGGCTGCCGGTTAAAAATATTGATCTTGAGTAGTAAGGGGTGAGTTGATTATGACCGAGACTAAAGGAGCTATAAAAACGTTGCGCCAGAAAGTTAAACATATCCTCTGGGAGCAAAATCCCGCCGATTTGTCGTTATTGCAACGTTTGTTGCTGCGTCAGGTGCAGACTGTGGCGTTGGTAAGTAGAGATTTTGGTGTTAATCAATGCATGTTACGAGCTTCAGCATTGACTTATTATACGATGCTGTCGCTGGTACCATTGTTGGCCTTGACGTTTGCGCTATTAAAAGCCTTTGGGGTGCAAAACCTGCTGCAACCATTGATCATCGAAAAACTCAACGTTGGTGATGGTAAAGCCGCCGATGTGATACTCGGCTATATTAATAACACTCAGGTTACTCAACTGGGGGCGGTTGGACTCGCTTTTCTCCTGATTGCTGTCGTTTCTCTTTTGACCAATGTCGAAAAAACTTTCAACTACATCTGGGGTGTTAACGAAGTTCGCTCGTTATTGCGGCGGTTTGCCGATTACTTGTCGGTTCTGCTAGCTGGGCCGGTATTGATTATTGGCGCCATCTCTATGACCTCAATGCTTGCCAGCAATGATTTGGTCCAAAAGCTGATCGAAATGGAAATGGTTGGCACCCTGATTTTATTGTTGTTTAAGATCGCTCCATTTGTCTTCATGTGGCTGGCATTTGCCGGGCTTTATGTCTTTATGTCAAATATCAAGGTGGAGTGGCGGGCGGCGTTTGTCGGTGGTATCGTTGGTGGTTCGCTATGGCAGATTGCCCAGCTCGGATATGTCCATTTTCAGGTCGGGGTAGGGCGTTACAACGCCATTTATGGCACTATGGCGGCACTGCCAATATTTATGGTCTGGCTCTATTTATCGTGGATGATTGTCCTTTTCGGTCTTGGTGTTTGTTATGCCAAACAAAATTTACGTACCAGCGGTCGTGATCTACGTGGAACCGAAGTTAGTCGCAATAGCTTTGAGCAGGTTGCATTGGCACTGTTAGTTACCCTGGCTGATCGTTTTGCTAAAGGGGAGCAGCCGTTAAGTAATGAACAATTAGCCCGGTATCTATTTGTGCCGCCCCGACTATGTCGTAACGTCATAACTCTGTTGCGGTCTGTAGGGTTGGTGTCTGAACACTATACTATTTCT
>DAOWKG010000023.1 GCA_030639985.1 Desulfuromonadaceae bacterium | reverse complement strand
CTGTGGTTCTGAACCGAAATAGCGGGATGATCAAACGCGATATCAAAAGAAATACGGAAAAAACGAGATGGGATGATGCTGATCCGTTTTTCCCCTTCAATGATTTCCAGTTTTTTACGAATGGCAATGAATTTACGACTGCGGTTAAGAGCTGTCGTACCCGTCTGTTGAATTTCCCGGATAAATGGCATGGCGCTACCATCAAGAACTGGTACTTCGGGGCCGTCAATGTCGACATGGAGGTTGTCGATCCCAAAGGCTGCTATCGCTGCCATAAAATGTTCAATGGTAGAAACGGTCATCCCTTGGTTGCCGATAACGGTTGCCATCCGGGTATCAACAACATTTTCCGAACACGCTTTTATGTCGACCGTTAGTTCCCCATCGGTGCGATGGAAAATAATTCCAGTATTTGCGGTTGCAGGACGCAGCTTCATATTAATGCGGGCACCGCTATGGAGGCCAATGCCAGAAATTGAAACCGGTTTTTTTATGGTGCGCTGAAGAATCATTTTTCGTCCAATCTGGTTTTTAAATGTACAACTTGAGCTCGAGTATCAATGCAATAACTCTGCCAATGGTTTTATTTTGTGTAAGTTGTTGTAATTAAAGAATTATGGTTTTGCTTGGAGGATTTAAGTTGGCGGAGTGTTGCAGAATTACCCAGATTTATCCCGTATATGTGCCAAAGTTAACACAGCTAATGGGGGGTGTTTTGTCGTTATGGGGTAGTTTACATGCGTCCTGAGCGTAATATCGCAATTGCCAGTCCGAGGCCGAGAAAACCGGCAACCGAATATCCGAGCAGCCCCAGCATTGGAAATCCGAATAGCATCGGTCCCTTATCTATTTGCATAATCAATGAAGAGCCAATAATTAGTGCTGCAATAACCATGCTGAATGAGATGCGGTTGGTGGACCTGTCGAGGTCATTGATTAATCTTTCAAAGCCTCGATGTTCAAGATCTATTTTGAATTTATTTCGATTAATACGGTTGATAAATTCTTTAATATCACGGGGCAGGCTTTTGCCCAGGGCTTGATAAGACTGTAACGTATGAGCCACATCTTTGGCGACATTGGCAGGAGAATGGCGCTCTTTGATGATCTGTTCAGCAAACGGTTTAAGTTGTTCAACCATATTAAAATCAGGGTCGAGCTGCTTCCCTAATCCTTCCATGGTGAACAGGGCACGAGATAATAGCATTAGGTTTGAAGGAAATTTAATCTGATAATCGGCTAAGATTCTGACAAAGTCGATCAGGAGTTTTCCAATTCTAAGGTCTTGCAAGAGAATGTCGTAATAATCATCGATAAATTCGGTCAGATCTCTTTTGAACTCCTTTATGTTCGATTCGTCATGCAGGTCTCCAGAATAGAGAAGCTGCATGATAAGGCGGTCGACATCCCGGTTTAAAACACAAAGAAGTAGTTCGGTAAGGTGAAGTTTTAAATCATCATCGAGGCGCCCGACCATGCCAAAATCGAAAAGGCACAAGGCGTTACCGGGCAGCACATAGAGATTGCCTGGATGGGGGTCGGCGTGAAATAGACCATAGATGAAAACTTGTTTCAAGAAGTTGTCGGCACCATTTCTGGCAATAACTTTTAAGTCTAGGCCGGCAGCTTCTAATTCGTCATAACTAGAAATCTTTATTCCAGCAATATATTCCAGAGTCAGTACTGTTTGACCGGTATATTCCCAAAATACCTTGGGAATATGAATCAATTCCTCTTCTGCAAAGTTGGCAGCAAAGCGGTCGGTAGTTCGTCCCTCACGAGAAAAATCGAGCTCCCGGTATATGGTGCGCCGGAATTCTTTGACCAGCCCGATTGGATCGTATAGGTCGCCACCGGGAAAGTGCTTTTCTGTCAGATAGGCGAGTCCCATCATGATATCTATATCGGTTGCAATGATAGCTTCAACCCCGGGCCGGCAGACTTTACAGACGACTTCTTCGCCACTTTTCAAGGTGGCTCGGTGAACCTGAGCAATGCTTGCGGTTGCAAGTGGGGTGGTTTCAAAATGTTCGAATAGCTCTTCGGTTGGGTAGCCTAGTTCCCGGTGAATTTGTGCCATTACCTGATCGGTTGGAACCGGTGGGAGGCGATCCTGGAGTTTTTTTAATTCGTCCAGCATGTCGGCAGGGACAATGTCAGGACGGGTTGAAAGGAGCTGCCCAAGTTTGATAAAAGTTGGCCCCAGTTCTTCCAGTGCTAACCTGAATCTAGCTGCCTGCGTCAGACGCTCCAGTTCCCGTGATGCGGTACCCAAAGAGACAATCCGCTTGCCGAGCTCAATATAATAATCGATATTGAGTTGTTCAACAATATGCCCGAACCCATACTTGATCAGGATTCCAAGTACTTGCCGATAACGTTTTAAGGAACGTATATTGCGGTTGATACGCTTAAGTGGCAACGTTTAATCCTCGGTTGTCGTGGTGTAACCCAGACAATTTTAAAATCAGATTTTGAGATTGCAAACAGCTTTGGTTGTTAATCTCCAGCTGGCGCGTTTATTTTGTTTGGGCTTTAAGTTGCTTTTCAAGTTGCTTTACTTTTGCCTGCAATTTTTCAAATTCTTCAGTTGTTACTATGCCGACTCGGTCACACGCTTTTTTGACTTCATCCTGAGCGAGTTCAGCCAGTTTTTTTTGATTTTCGGTGGCGGTATTGCGGAGTTTCTCGAGTAGATTCTTGCCCTCATCTTCGCTAAGGTTCATCCGCTTTTTCAGGTCATCAACCAGTTCTTCGGCTTTTTTCTGCGTTAGTGCCATGGCGCCAATTCCGGTCAGTAGGGTTTTTTCAACAATTTCTATCATCTAAGCCTCCTGTTAGAAAAAATACTGGATTTATGTATATGGGGCTGATGGGGATTTTTTCATACTTACTGGGAATTATACCAGTTTCTGCATGTAGTTCAAATGGTCAAATGGTTTATTGTATTAATCCGGATGGTTTTGGCAGGTTAAGTCTTGACCAGATTTTTTTAACCAGCTTTTGTGCCGATTTTGAATCTTGGAGTTGGCGATAACAAAGATCGTTCAGATACTTGTATAGTGATTTTAAGTCTTTTTGGTAGTAATTAAGCAATTGCTCTAATTGGTGGCGATCCTCAGGCAGATCAAATTCAGTTTTTCCTGCCTGTGAGCAAAACAGTAGCGTTTGTTCCAGTTCTGCACCATAACCGTAAATTATTTTGCCGGTTGCATCTGCTAATTCAAACTGTCCCAGAAGAGTGCTTTTTACGGTTAAGGGGGGGGTGATTGAGTAGTGGATGATTTCCGGTTGATCAATAAAATAGAGATATTGTTCGGGAAAGTTGGGGATTCCATGGGTTTCTAGTTGCTGTTCAATTTCTTCCCTTATTTTTTTGTTCAGGATGCTGGAGGTCGTAGTCGCCTTTGTCTTTTTGGGGATGTCTGGGACTGTAACT
>DAOWKG010000276.1 GCA_030639985.1 Desulfuromonadaceae bacterium | reverse complement strand
TTACGGACTTCTTTGGCCACTATTTGCGGCAGTATGATACAATATCGTACTGCCGTTTTTTTATGGCTGAAATTTTAGTGGGTAAGGAGCCTTGAATGTCATTAAAGTTTGACCGTTGTAATGGCGAGATTGATGAAATTATTGATTTGTTGATGCGTAAAACTGAGGTGCATCATCCTGAGATGATTCGTGAAATGATTTTGGGCGCATTGAAATCGGGGCAGGAGAATAGTTACCCGGCCGATCAAAAGCTAATGGCCATCACGATGAAAGAGATGCGTTATACCAATAAAATTTTTGCCCCTTATCGGGATCGTAAAAAGGTCACTGTTTTTGGCAGTGCCAGAACCTCACCTGATGATCCGATCTATCAAACCTGCGTTGAGTTTTCCCGGATGTTGGCAGAGCGAAACTATATGGTTATTACCGGCGGGGGTCCAGGTATCATGCGTGCCGGCAATGAAGGTGCCGGAGTTGAAAACTCTTTTGCCGTCAATATACGTCTGCCGTTTGAGCAGGATACCAATCCGATTATGGATCAGGATGAAAAGGTAATTACCTATAAGTATTTTTTCAACCGCAAGGTGGCATTCCTTAAAGAAGCTCAGGCCGTGGCACTGTTTCCTGGTGGGTTTGGTACGTTGGATGAAGCAATGGAGATTATGACTTTAATCCAGACCGGAAAAAATCCACCGATTCCTTTGGTGATGATCGATGATGATGGTGGTTATTGGGAAGAATTTCTGGAGTTTATGCGTGATAGTCTCCTTACCCGGGGGTTGATATCGGGGGAAGATTTTGGTTTGTTCTCGTTGACTCGTGATCCCGCCGAAGCGGTACAGGTGATTGATGATTTCTATCGCAACTACCATTCGATGCGGTTTGTCAAGAATGTGATGGTTATCCGGCTAAATAAACCGCTTGATTCTGACCATTTACGGATTTTGACCAGTGAGTTTGGGGAAATTCTCGCTCCGGGGGGAAAGATTTGTTTGAGTTCGCCGTTGCCGGCCGAACAAGATGAACCCGATTTGAAACATCTGCCCCGTTTGAAGGTCGATTTTAATCGCCGTAGTTACGGCTTGCTGAAAGCCTTTATCCGCCGGATCAACTCGTTTTAGGCTGGATCGGTTTTAGTTGCACCGGGATAAATTATGTCAGCCCGAACTTTTTCAGGGTCTCAGGTGGTGCTTGATCAAAATGGGAGAATTCCATGGTGAAGCTCCCTTGCCCCTGGGTGGCGCTGCGGAGTTCGGTCATGTAGCCGAACATTTCCAGCAGGGGCACCGTTGCCCGGACGATATCCTCTCCCGGTCGTGAAGTTATCCCCTCTATTTGCCCCCGTTTTTGGTTTAGACTGCCCATTACCCGCCCGGTACAATCGGATGGTGCCACCAATTCCAGAGCCATAACCGGTTCCAGCAGGGTCGGTTTACTGTTTTTTAGTGCTTGCCCGATAGCTCGGCTGATGGCGGCTGAAATTCCCAAGTCAGTGGTTTTATTGCTATTGTAGGTGGCTTTAACCAGACTGATTTGGAGATCGGTCAGCGGATAGCCAGCAATTTGTCCAGATTGACATGCTGCAGCAAGTTTTTCTTTTATCAGGGTTGACAGTTGAGGGGGCCAATCTGCCAATAGTTGTTCCGGAATCTCGATATCGATACCGCTTTTCCGTTCCCCGGGATTGATCCTGATGATTACTTCGCCATAGTGGGTTTTGCCATCTATCTCCCGTTCAAATATTTCTTCCTGCTCGGCAGCACAAAGTGCTGTTTCCCGGTAAACCACCTGGGGGCGACCAGTTTGGGTGTTTACCCCAAAATCGGTTTTTAAGCGTTGGATCGCCACCTCAAGATGGAGTTCCCCCATTCCGGTCAAGAGTGTCTGTCCGGTTTCAGCATCTTCAGTGACCCGGAAGGTTGGATCTTCCCATTGTAATTTTTCGAGTGCCAGCGGTAGTTTATCTCTATCATCGACGGTTTTTGGTTCGACTGCCAGCGACACCACCGGTTCTGGATACTTGAGTCCGGCGAGTTGCAGGGGGTGCTCGGGGTCACTTATGGTATCGCCGGTCAGCACATTTTTTAGCCCGGTTGCGGTAACGATGTCGCCAGCAATGGCACGATTTGTACGTTCCCGTTTATGTGCGTGCATGCGGAACAGTCGGGCAACTTTTTCACTTTCTCCGGTGCGGCTGTTATAGACATTATCTCCCGGTTTGAGGCTGCCGGAATAGATTCGCAAGTAGGTGAGCTTACGCCCTTCATCGGCCAGAACTTTAAATGCCAGGGCACAGAGACTGGCGTCGGGAGCGGTTTTTATCGCCAGTTCGCCTTCCTGATCGAGGCTGATTCCGGTTTCTGCTGGGACATCGAGGGGGGACGGTAGCAAGGCACAGATGGCGTCGAGTAGTGGCTGAATCCCCTTGTTACGCAGGGCGGAACCGAGTAGCACTGGATAGATGTTGCAAGCAATAACTCCCTGTCGCAAGGCGGGGATAAGCCGCTCGGCAGTGATGGGATTGCCGGAAATGAAATCGTCGAGGATTTCATCGTCAAAGTCGGCTGCCGCTTCGATGATTTGTTCCCGGTGGTGCTGCACTGTATCGAGAAGTTCGGTCGGGATTGTCCCTTCGGTCAGGGTCTGCCCCAGATCGTCGCCGGTAAATAAAATTGTTGTTTCGGTTAACAGGTCGATTATGCCATGAAAGTTTTCTTCACTACCCAGGGGCAATTGTAACAGCAGGGGGGTGATGTCGAGTTTTTTTGCCATCGAATTGATGACCTGCTGGTAGTCGGATCCGATCCGATCCATCTTGTTGATAAGGCAGATGCGTGGCACTTGATAATGGTTTGCTTGTCGCCAGACCAATTCGCTTTGGGGTTGCACCCCTTCGACGGCACCAAAAATAGCAATGGCACCGTCAAGTACCCGTAGTGAGCGTTCAACTTCAATGGTAAAATCGATGTGGCCGGGGGTGTCGATGAGGTTAAAGTTGTAACCGTTCCAGCTGCAACTGGTAGCTGTTGCGGTGATGGTGATGCCACGTTCCTGCTCTTGTTCCATCCAGTCCATTACTGCCATGCCATCATGGACTTCACCAATTTTATGAATTTCACCGGTGTAAAACAGAATGCGCTCCGATACCGTGGTTTTTCCGGCATCAATATGGGAAATAATGCCGAAATTACGAATCTGGTTCAGGTCGTGGTTTGCCATTAACTTGCCTCTATAAAATTAAAGTGCCGCTACTCTTAACTGTTGCAGGTGCTTGGTTTCGAGTTGGTTCAAGGTGTAATATTCCCGTTCCAGCTCTTCGATATAGAAATAGTCGAGCCCACTGTTGGTGAAAAAATCGTTGCGCAGGTCGATATTGTTGTTGGCGACTATTTCTGGCAGCAACTGGTGCAGATAGATTGCCTCGGTTTTAATGACGTGAATCACGTTATTGAACAATGCTTGCTCCAGCGGCTTATTGATTTTTCCCCGCATCAGTAATTCATTGTTCAGCTCGTGAAGGAGCTCATTTTGTTCCGCTTTGGTGGTGTCATGGGAACACTGGCGGATCCGTTTTTTGGCATAGCTGTGGACGATGCCGTGAAGGCGCTCTTCATGGTCAATTATTTTTAATTCAGCCGTCAGCTGCTGCGGAGTGGTTATGCCGGCAGCAATCTCTTCCAGCCCATTTTTAAGACACACCACTTTCTGGCGGCCGAAACCTCCCAGATAAGGATTTGCCAGAATATCTTCAAGGAATAGCTGTTCAAATAGTCCTTTGGCTAACAGATTGAATTCGTGGCGATTGTCTATCAAACTCCGGAGCGATTTTTCGGTTGGTCGGAAGCTTTCCATGAATGCAATCTGGCTGATATCGGTAGCGGTACTGTCGTAGCGGTCGAAAAAAGAGATGATATACGAGAAGTTTTCCATTGACGATAGTGGTTCTCCGTCACGAATTTGCTCATCGAACTTCTGGCTGGTTTCAAGTAACATTTGTTCGAAGCTATGATCGTGGTAGCGATGGGCATGTTGTTTGGCGTACAGCAGCTGAATAATGTTCTGTTTGCCGATCTCCTTGCAGCGCTGGAGGTCGTGGAGAATATTTCTGGTTATAGCAGTGTGCTCGGGTTCTTGAGTGGTGCTGCGAATCTTGGTTTTTAATTTATCATCCAGTGCTGTCAGTAGGGTGGTCGGGATTTCATGGCGGACGGCAAGGGCTTCTAAACGGGTTAGCCGGGCATGTTGCTGGTTGGTGATGTTGCCCTGCTGGTAACACTCTACCAGTACTTTTTTGTAGTCATCAATGATTTGATAATTGTCTCGGTGGCGATACATAGCATCGGCTTTGATACGTTCGCATTGATGCGAGTCGAGTTGCAGATCGTCGGCCAGATTCTGGAGGATCGTAGCGGTGGTTTTGGAGATAGCGCGATCTCGGTAGTAGAGGGTTTGAAACTCTTGTTGAAAGTGACGCTGTTTGGTGGCCGACAGTCGGATCAGGTAGACGGTACATTGTTTCGGCAATTGTGCCAGGAGTAATTCTGCCAGTTGGGAATCGTCCTGCCGGTTGAGATTCGGGATGCGTTTTAGGGTTTTCCCAAGATAGCGGAGAATCTGCTTCTGCCGCAGTTGTGGGGTGTCGCCGTCGAGTCCGTTAATAAAGAAAAAATAGTTGTCAACCGCATGACCGCCATGAAAAATATCGGCGTAGTTTTGCTGGCTGTGGCATTGCTCGTTCAGTTCTAATCCTCCGGCATGATTATAACCGGCACCAAGCAGCATAAGGCGGTTACAAACCCCTTCTTTACTCAGGTCTGACAGGGGTTGTTCCCCGCCAAACATATATTCGCAAAACATTCCCCCGGTGCCGGTATGGATAAAACCGGTTGAATTGAGACAGAGTTCACTCCCCGGGGCAAAAAAGCGGATGCTCTGATCTCCCATTTGAAAAAAATGGTGGTGAGCTGTTCGACATCCGGCAGCGGTGGCAAAATACTCTATTTTATCGTTGATCTGCCCGTGCAGACGTAATTCGGTATTCATGATAGCGCCTGTAATTTGTGGTTAGTATTGGCACTACAGCTGAACCGTTGACCATCGAATGCCAGATTGATCCCTTGTGGCAGCTGGCGGTCGTGGATCGGATGGTCGACCTCATGGCTGAGGTGGGTCAGGAGCGTTTGCTTTGCGCCAATCTTCTGTGCTATTTCAACGGCCTGAGGAATGTTAAAGTGGGTATTGTGGGGAGTAAAACGCAAGCCGTCAAGAATTAATACTTCCAGGTTGTCCAGCAGCGCCAATGAGCTTGGCGGAATAGCATTGCAGTCGGTCAGGTAGGCAAATGCGCCACAGCGATAGCCATAGGTCTCCATGCTGCCATGTCGTAGCGGGATCGGGATAATCTGTAGCCCGAACAAGTCGAGCGGCTGATCAATCGGGTGTAGTTCCAGCCGGGGGATATAGCTGGATGGTTGCGATTGATCAAAAATGTAGCTGAAATTGTTCCTGATCTTTGTCAGGGTTGCTTTTGAGCCGTAGAGGGGAATTGGATGCTTGGAGCGCAGGTTGAAACCCCGCAAATCATCGATGCCATGCAGGTGGTCGGCATGACAGTGGGTGTAGAAGACCGCCTCGACGTGACAAATATCTTCCCGTAGTGCCTGTTGCCGAAGATCGGTTGAGGTATCAATGAGAATATTGTATTTTCCATAACTGAGTAGTGCACTGCAACGGCTACGTTGATTGTGGGGATGGTTTGAACGGCAGATGGCGCAATGGCAACCAACCACCGGAATGCCGGTACTGGTTCCAGAACCAAGAACGATTATATCGAGGGTTTCTGCCTGCATCCTGGTACCGTTAGCTGAGGTGGAAAATCTACGATTGAGCAGTTAATTTAGCACTTTAGTTCTGTTGCAGACAATAGTTGATTAGTAATTTATAGACATAATTTGGTGGCAAGAGGATATCATTTTGGAAGAAAAACGACCTGAAATTAATAAGCTCTGTCGTCGTTGTATCCGGCGATGTAAGCAGATGGATACGATTATCATGCTCGACTGTCCCCGGTTTCAGCCCCGCCCATTCAAATCCGAAGTGTTGAAATTTGAACAGCTTGATCTGTTTGATGAGTGAGAAATGCGGTCAGATCCAATCTGTACTTAGGGTAATTTCAGGGATCAATTTGGGCAAGAAATTCCTTTAACAAGGGGATATATTTGTCTGGTTCAACCAGAAATGAGTCGTGACCGTAGTCGGAATCAATTAAATGGTAATCGACGGTTTTATCCAGTCGTTGTAGCTCGGTGACCAGTTCTTCGGTTTGCTCTGGGGGATAGAGCCAGTCGGAGGTAAATGCAAACCAGAGGGAAGGGCAAGCGACGCGGTCGAGTGCTTCACTTAAAGAATCAAAATCCCAGGCGACATCGTATAGATCGAGGGCTTTCGCCAAATAAAGGAACGAGTTGGTATCAAACAGGTTAACAAAATTGCTGCCGTTGTAATCGAGATAGCGTTCAATTTCAAACTTCCCGAAAAAATCGAACATACCGTCACGAATTGAAAAACGACGCTCAAATTTAAGTTGCATCGACTTATCTGATAAAAATGAAATATGCCCTACTGCCCGTGCCAGTGCCAGCCCGTCTGCCGGTGGATGTTCCAGTTGATAGTTACCCTTTTTCCAGAGTGGATCGTTGAAAATTGCTTGGCGTGCCAGGGCATTTAGGGAAATTGCCATTGGTGAGGTACGTCCGGTTCCGGCAATCGGGACAATTGAGCGTACCATTTCAGGATAGTGAATAGCCCATTCGATTGCCTGCATTGCTCCCATCGAGCCACCCACGATTGATACGATTGATTTAACCCCCAAATGGTCAAGGAGTAATTTCTGCGCCCGCACCATGTCGCGAACCATGAGAACCGGAAAGGTGAGGCGATACGGTCGGTTGGTGCTCGGGTTGATACTGGTTGGCCCGGTTGAACCTTTGCATGAGCCGATGGTATTGCTGCAGATAACACAATAACGATCGGTGTCGAGAACTTTTCCGGGACCGATCATGTTATCCCACCAGCCCGGTCGTCGATCTTCCTCGCTATGCCGCCCGGCAGCATGAGCATCACCAGTCCAGGCATGGGCGACCAGAATCACATTTGAACCATCCTGATTCAGCTCGCCGTAGGTTTCATATGCCAAGGTCAGTGGTCCCAACAGGCGACCACTTTCGAGACGTAATTCGACATCAAATTTTGCATATTTGGTGGTTACAATGCCGATGCCGTTGTCCACGTTAATTCCCGTCATAAATTGCTGCTAAAAACAAAAAAGGCTCTTTCCAGAATTGTTGGAAAGGGCCTTGGATACATAAAAGATTGTATCTACCAGGACCGTCCCCATCTTTCCCGGTATTCACCAGGAAGGAATTGGCACCGGACAATAGCAGCCGGTTGCCGTGGTTTCAAAGGGCCTTCTCCCTCCACCACTCTGGATAAAGACGTTGTTCATTTACGTTTATCTGACTCTAGCTCACTGGATTATCGTTTGTCAATTAATCCGGGTTGACAAGTGATTAAAAAAACACCAGTAGCGTCTAAAAGTTGGGCAAGTTTGTGCTAGTTCGATAGCTCTTGAGTGTTTAAATAGGGTTTTTAGCCGTGGCACAGTAATTGAAATGAGCTGTTATTAAATTGAAAATCAATCTAGTACTCAGTACAACTGGGATGAGGAGATTCGAAGATGGAAAAGTCGCTTATAGCTCTGCAACATGGCGGGGACGTACTGTTTTTATTGTTGGGTGCAGTTATGGTTTTTGCCATGCATGCCGGCTTTGCTTTTTTGGAGGTTGGTACGGTACGCCAAAAAAATCAGGTTAATGCTTTCGTGAAAATTCTTTCCGATTGGTCGGTATCAACAGTAGTTTATTTTTTGATTGGCTATCCAATTTCTTATGGTATCCATTTTTATACC
The DNA here is from genome assembly GCA_030639985.1 of Desulfuromonadaceae bacterium. Classification (GTDB taxonomy): domain Bacteria; phylum Desulfobacterota; class Desulfuromonadia; order Desulfuromonadales; family Geopsychrobacteraceae; genus Desulfuromusa. The sequence goes on along the minus strand of DAOWKG010000276.1, from coordinate 831 downwards.
TCGGCCGCAGGACTGCTGGGTGACAATCAGGGTTATGAGTTGGTCAGATTTTTCTTCCTGCTCTGCTTTGCTGCTTGTATTCCGGCGATTATTTCCGGGGGGATTGCTGAACGGGCAAAATTTTGGCCCCAAGTTATTGCCGGAGGCATCTTTGTTGGTATCTCCTATCCCATTTTTGAATCTCTGATCTGGGGGCAAAACAGTGCTGGGTTGCAGGGCTTTTTTGAGGCCACTTTTGGTGCCCCATTTCACGATTTTGCCGGGAGTGTGGTGGTTCATTCACTCGGTGGTTGGTTGGCACTGCCTGCAGTTATTATCCTTGGCCCCCGGATGGGGCGATTCGTTCGTGGCCGTAGTCGGGCAATTCCGGTTAGTAACATACCTTTTCTGGCATTGGGGAGTTGGATTCTGGCTGTCGGCTGGTTTGGTTTCAACGTCATGAGTGCCCAGTCTTTAGATGGAGTTTCGGGGCTGGTAGCGGTAAATTCGTTGTTGGCAATGGTTGGTGGGGTGCTGTTTGCGTTGGTTGCCGGTAAGAATGACCCTGGATTTATCCATAACGGTGCATTAGCTGGGCTGATTGCAATTTGTGCCGGTTCTGATCTGGTGCACCCGATTGGTGCTTTTTTTGTCGGTGGTATCGGTTCGCTGGTATTTGTCTATGGTTATCAGTTTGAACAGGAAAAATTGCAGATTGATGATGTTTTAGGTGTTTGGCCTCTCCATGGGGTTGTTGGTACTTGGGGTGGTATCTCTGCTGGTATTTGTCTATGGTTATCAGTTTGAACAGGAAAAACATCATCAATCTGCAATTTTTCCTGTTCAAACTGA